>DBDM01000121.1 GCA_002293585.1 Bacteroidales bacterium UBA932 | reverse complement strand
ACAGCGCACCGGCAAACACCAAGCTGACTAAAAACAGTGTGATTTTTTTCATAGAATTAAATTAAGGTTAATATTTTGTTTGGTTATTTAGACAGTTTTTTCACCAAAACTTATTTGACTTGTAATGTCAAATAAGTATATTTTTGTAGTTAAGTTTTATTCTTGACAAAGATATTAAAAATATTCAATCAAAGTATCCTTTATGATGAAAAAAATGCTATAATTATACAATATTTAATGTTGAGTTAACATTTATATATGTGCTATATCATTTATAAACAATCATAAGCAACTGTAAAACATTATGGACATGACACAACATCTTACAATCCGTAAGCAATCGGCTAAGAAAAAACACTTGCTCGAATTTATTGAGCTATTTATCAGTGAAATGCAAAATCAGCGATCTGAAGCAACTATACTACAGTATAAGAATACATTACGATTGCTCCGCCATTATGCAGCTAATGTACATCCGCTCGATTTCAAACATATAACACTTGAATTTTATGCCAATTTTCGAGAGTATATGTACAAGGCAGGTTATTCCGATACATATTTCGGAAATCAGATAAAATTCATCCGCATGTTTATGAATGAGGCGGCGGAAAGAGGTTATACTACGAATATGCAGTATAAAAGCCGGAAATTTATATCTCCGCAATCACAAACTACAAAGATATATCTTAGTAATTCGGAAATCAGCCGTATTCAACATCTTCAATTAGGCGACAGAAAAAAACTGGAACAAAGCAGGGACATGTTTGTTATAGCATGTAAAACAGGATTACGTTTTTCCGATCTCATACAAGTGAACGCCGGCAATTTTTTGACAACAGACCGGCTATTGCGCATGCACACACAGAAGACAGGCGCGGTGGTACATATTCCGCTTTCAGCCGATGTGTTGGAACTTTGCCGGAAATATAACTATTGTTTGCCGGCAGTTACTAATGTGACTTTTAATACCCATATCCATAAAATAGCCAAGCTGGCCGGCCTTTCCGAAATGGTGGAAGTTCCCAAACAAGGGAGCAAGGATAAAGAGTTTCTTCCCAAATACAAATTAATTACGGCGCATACGGCGCGGCGCAGCTTTGCCACCAATGCGTTTTTAGCCAAAATTCCCACACTGTGTATTATGAAAATTACCGGTCATGCCACAGAACATGCATTCATGAAGTACATCCGTATTTCCGGTGAAGATAATGCCAGGGAACTGTTGAAGCACCCCTATTTCGCATAGACAAAACACTGTATTAGATAGAGTTAGAATAAGGTTTTTTTTGACATTACAAGTCAAGTATTTTTAGGTAAAAAAACTGTTTAAACTGATAAAATATTAACCTTAAATCAATTCTATGAAAAAAATCACACTGTTTTTAGTCAGCTTGGTGTTTGCCGGTGCGCTATTGGCGCAGAACGTGCAAGTATCAGGTGTGGTTACCGACACCGATGGACAACCCTTACCGGGCGTGTCTGTGGTAGTTAAAGGCACACGAACAAGTGCCACAACGGATGTTAACGGCCGGTATGCCATCAGCGCTCCGGCTGATGCTGTATTGGAATTTTCGTCTTTAGGGCTGACAACCCGGGAAGTGGCCACTAATGGAAGGGCGGCCGTAGATGTTGTATTGGAAAGCGATGCTGTAAATTTGGACGAAATAATTATTACCGGTGTGGGCGCTGCCACCGATAAACGTAAAGTGGCTATCGCCGTTGAAAGTGTAAAGAATATTGATAAATTGCCGGCCAATTCTATTGATGCCGCCTTATCGGGCAAAATAGCCGGGGCTCAAATTCAATCAATATCCGGACAGCCCGGCGTACAGTCCACCATCATTTTACGTGGTATTAACTCTTTGGGATCTACTCAACCGATGATTTTGGTAGATGGTGTTCAGATTAACGCCGGTAATAACACAAACGGAGGTACAGCTTCCAGCACCAACATGTCGTCACGCTTTGCCGACCTTGACCTGTCGAACGTAGAACGTGTAGAAGTGGTTCAAGGCGCTGCTGCTGCCACTATCTATGGCGCACAGGGTGCCAATGGAGTTATCCAAATTTTCACCAAACGCGGTAGAGCTGGCGAAAAGCTTAAAATAACCTACAACGGTCGTATGAGCATTGATAATGCCATTACCGGCGGTTTTAAACAATCGCAGAAGCATTTTTTCAGAACAGATGCAGAAGGCTACATCCTGGCAGGTTCTACCGGCGACAGGATTGCCGTTGACAAGAATACCGGATTCTGGACACAGCCACTGATTACTGTTGACGGTACCACTGTCAGCGACAAAGCATTTAAAGAAACAACCTATGACCACCTGGAACAATTGTTCAAACAGAACGTAGTGTCGTGGAATCATGCCCTGAATATATCCGGTGCAGGTGCAAAAACCGACTATTCCATCAACCTGTCCAATACCAACCAAAACGGTATCATCCAGGGGAATTTAAACAGAACTAACCTGTCTACCAACATAGGGGTTGAACTGTTTAAAAACTTCAAACTACGCTCCAGCACACAAATCATCACCTCCAAAAACACTACCGGTGGTATCAATGGCGCCAATAATATTTACAGCGGATTGGGTTTTGCCATGCTCCATGCGCCTTATGTAAACTTAGAGTATAAAGATAGTCTGGGTAATTATTTTGTAAATGACAAGTCTACCGACAACGCCGTATCACCTTTCTATTCACAACAGTTCCAGCAGTATACGGCAAAACTCACCCGTATCATACAGGGCGTTGAGGCCAGTTACAGCTTCCCAAAATTTGTAGAGCTGAACTATAAATACGGTATTGACAACTACCGGTATGATTTCACCAACTATCTCAAAAACCAGGGCGAGACTGCTAATCCTACTATGGGTATAGCCCCTCTGAATGGCCAGATGATATACGACTTAGATAATGAGACCATGCAAAACTCTCTACTATCGGCATTCTTACGTTTCGACTTTGAGAAAGATTTCGGATGGCTGCCCATCAAATCAGTAACCCAATTCTCTTACGACTGGAGAAATGTGAAATATACGAACAATACCACTACCGGAACAGGCTTGCCTACCGTACCGCCTATTTCTATGGGTTTTGCGGAAAACTATGCTGCTACGGAATATAACCGGGAATTTACCACTTTTGGTTATCTGATTAATCAGCGTTTTGATTATGCCAACCTCGCCGGACTCTCTGTAGGCTTCCGCTCCGACTATTCTTCAGCTTTCGGTGCGGGTTCCGATCCTTTCTTCTTCCCCCGCGGCGACGTGTATTTCCGTTTCTCGGAACTCATCGGCAGTCCTATTGTTCAAGAGTTAAAACTTCGCGCCGCCTATGGTGAGGCCGGTATTCAGCCTGGCGCTTATGACCGTCTTATAACATTGGGAAGCTACCTGATTGACGGTAAAAACCTTTATTACATTCCCGATGTATCTACCAATCCCAATCTCGGTGTAGAAATATCCAAAGAATTAGAAGTTGGCCTTGATTATGCATTTACCACCCCCTTAACCACATGGTTGACCCGTTTTTCAGGCGCCATTACTTACTGGGATAAGAAAAGCGAAGGAAGTATCCGTTCGTTGGATGTAGCGCCTTCAACAGGAGCCGTTGGCATCTTAGATAATGCTATCGACTTAAAATCGCACGGTTTGCAATTTTCTTTAGACATTAATGTGTTAAGCACCCGTGATTTCAACTGGACATTTGGCACCCGCTTCGGTTTCCAACGTACCGTGGTGGACAGGATCAGTAACCATATGCCCATTGTAATTGGATCCGGCGGAAACGGACAAACCGTTATTAAAGAAGGGGAACCCGTAGGCGCGTTCTTCGGATTCCGGCCGGTGAAAACATTAGATGAAAAAGACAGCAAGGGCGAATATTACATTGACCCGGCAAACGTTAGTAATTATGAAGTAGTGAATGGTATGGTGGTTAATAAAACAACTAAAAAAGTAGAAATGACCACCGAACAGGAAAAAATCGGAGATGCCACGCCTAAATTCAACATGTCGTTCTTCCACGACCTGGCATTCAAAGGCATTAACCTTTCCATGCAAATTGACTGGGTACAGGGTGCGCAGGCCTATAACCAATCCCGCCAGTTCATGTATCGCGACTACACCCACCCGGACTTTGAGCAACCCGTAACCATTAATGGGGAAACCAAAGCGTATACCGCCTATTACAATAGCCTATACCACACCAACCAAATCAATGGCTATTTCGTGGAAGACGCCTCTTTCGTCCGCCTGAGGGATGTGACCATCAGTTATGATTTCAACCGCTTGGCCAAATTGGATTTCATACAGTCTATGACATTGAGTCTGAGCGGTCGCAACCTCTTTACAATCACCAATTATTCCGGCCTGGACCCTGAGGCCACCGGCACAAGGCTCAACAATCCGCTGTACAGGGGGATTGATTTGTGGAACTTCCCGAACACCAAATCCTTCATTGTTGGTTTAAATATTGCGTTCTAAACGAATAAAAGATTAAAATTGTTAATGATATGAAAAGAATATACAAATATATAGCTGTATTGCTTGCACTAAGTGTTGTCTTAGCCTGCAGTAAAGAGTCTCTGGATTTATCAAACCCCAACGAACCCGGCGACTATGTACTGAAAAACACAGAGGGATTNNGAAAATCGGCTTGGGAATTTATCTTCCGCTGATGACCAATTATTATTTTTGGTGGGCAGAAGGTGATATGAACTTTATGGGCGATGTGCTCACTTGTTCTGCCGGTAACTGGAGCTGGCGTTGGGTTAACCAAACAACCTCCATAAAGTTATCCAATGGCGTTACCCTTACTCCATTGGAAGGTAAAACGCAACCTGAGGAGTTAAGACTCAGGAACGACAGGACTATGGGAGACGATAATACGTTTAAACATGCTTGGAATCCACTCTATTTAATCAATGGACACGCCAACTACATCCTGTCCGTAGTAGACGACGCCACAGCCTCCGACAATATTAAAAACACTGTAAAAGCTTGGGCTTATTTCTGGAAAGGCTGGGTCTATTCACGTGTAGGTTCCATCTACACCCAGGGAATTATTAATGATGAAGTAGGCGAAACAAATAGCAATTATGTTGATTATACAGCGATATTGGCGGAAGCTACAGCCAATTTTGATCGGGCCATAGCGCTGTTGAACAACATTACTGCCAACGCAGAATATAGTGACCTCATGGGCTACATGATACCGCAAGCTACCCAAACAGGAAAAGGAGGTATACTAACGCCACAGGAATGGATACGCAACATCAACACGCAAAAAGCCCGCAATATATTGGTAAATAAATATGCTGCCGACCTGACGCCTGCTGATTTGTCGGCCATAAAAACCTTGTTGGATAATGGGATTGGAGCAACTGATCAAATATTTACCGTACGCTCCGGCGCAAGTGATAACTACAGCATTGTCTGGGGTAACACCTCGTGGAGCCCCTACCGGGCATTAGTTGGATGGGAAAACGTATCTGAACGGTTAATTCAAGACTTTAAACCGGGAGATAACCGCTTCACCCGCAATTTTACATTAAACACCTCCGGATCTTGGATTGTAAATCCATCTGGCCGTGGATTTCAATATGGCACACGTTATGCAGCCAAGCCTAACGGGGATTATTTTTCTACCGTATCCGGAGCCATAGAAATTCCCCTCGCCTGCTCGTATGAAGAGAACGCATTAATGCTGGCCGAATACCACATCCGCAACGGCGAAATTGAAACCGGACTGGGCTATATCGACGATGTGCGCACTTATCAAAATTCAGGCCTGACTGCCGTTGCCGGTACCGGCCTTACACAGGATCAGTCATTGGAAGAACTGCGTAAAGAACGCCGTGTAGGGTTATTTATGAAATATGTGGCCTTTTACGATGCACGCCGTTGGGGTATACTTAAACCGGTGAGCCAGGGCGGTGGTCGCACAGGCGCGGTGGTTACCTTAGGCATGGGATATCCCGGATTTGAACTGACAGGCTACGATGATAATGCAATCATTGATTACAATTATTTGGAACGCTTTGATGTTCCTGTAACAGAAACCGACTTCAACAAATAAAAGCCGGAACAACAACCCACAAAAAAGGCGCTTCAATGTAAATTGGGGCGCTTTTTTTGCATCCGGCGGTTTTTTATATTTATCTTTATCTGTATGCGGCAATACTCTTTAAATAAGCGTATTGTCGCATACTTTTTTTCATTAAATCTATTTAATATTACATATATATATTCAATATTTTGGGCGTAATATAATCAATTTAATATTACAAGTCAAATAAATAGACTTAAAAAATGTGAAATCCAAGCGTTTACTAACCTCAAACAAAATTCTATGAAAAAAATCATCTTAGTTTTAGTTAATTTGATATTTGCCGGTGCCCTGTGGGCACAGCAAGTGCAAGTATCAGGTATGGTGACAGATGCCGAAAGGCAAGCCATCCCTGGCGTGTCGGTTGTCGTGCAGGGCACACTGATCAACACTACTACTGATGCGAATGGCCGTTACACCATTTTCGCTCCGGGCAACGCAACATTGGTATTTTCGTTCATGGGAATGAAAACCCGGGAAGTGGCCGTTGACGGACAAAACCGCATCAATGTGACTATGGAAAATGAAGCCATAAGCCTTGAAGAAGTATTAGTAGTAGGTTATGGCACTACTACCAAAACCAGTTACACCGGCTCCATATCCGTTGCCAAAAGCGACGATATCATGAAACGTACGACTTCGTCGGTTACGTCCACCTTGCAAGGCCTGTCGCCCGGCGTAAAGGTAGTGGCCAGCTCGGGACAGCCCGGCGACAACGCCACCATTCGTATTCGTGGAATCGGCTCNNTTAAATGCCAGCGCCTCTCCCCTCTGGGTAGTCGACGGCGCACCTTATGATGGTGGATTGTTGAATGCCTTAAACCCTAACGACATCGAAACTATTACGGTGTTGGAAGATGCTGCCGCCGCTTCTATTTATGGTGCGCGCGCCGCTAACGGGGTAATTATGGTAACAACTAAAAGAGGCATGCGCAACACAGCACCCACTATTACCTTTGAAGCCAAACTGGGCGTGAACTCCCGCGCAATTAAAGAATACAGCAAGGTGAATGCCAAAGAATACCTGAGCTATCAATGGGAAGCCTATAAAAATCTCCGCGGCGCCGATTGGGCTACCAATAATTTAATCACGCAGGTGGTGTACAATCCCGTATTCGTGAACGGCGCGCAGGTGGCCAAACCTATAGGCACAGACGGTAAATATGTAAACGGTGCTATTTTCGCCTGGGATCAGGATTGGTTCGACGCCCTGTCGCAAACGCCCGTCCGCCGCGAATACATGCTAAGCTTAGGCGGCGGATCGCAAAATTCACGCTACTATATCGCCCTGGGTTACCTGCGAGATGAAGGCCTGGCCGTTACTTCCAAATTCGACCGCTACAGCCTCCGCCTCTCTGCCGACAGCGATATTAATAAATGGTTGTCGGTGGGCGCCAACATTGCAGGCGCCATGACCAGCCAGAACTATCCTTTAAGCTCGGGAGCCGCTTTTAGTAATGTATACAACTGGACACGCCTGACAGCGCCTATCTATCCCGTATACCAGTACGACAATAGCGGTAATCTGGTGAAAGACGAAAAAGGCCGTCCGGTATATGACATGGGCTACTCCTTAGCCGACCATCCGAGTTATCCGGCAAATACCGTCAACCCCTACATCCCCAAGGACAGGCCGGTGGCTCCGGGACAGAATCCTGTGGCCAGCACCGAATTGAACACTATCGACTATCAACGCAACAGCATTTCGCCGAACATGTTCGTTAACCTGTCGTTCACCGACTGGTTGAAATTCCGCGTGCAGGGCAACCTGAACTACTGGTCATCTATCGACGATCAGATTTACAGCAAAGAATACGGTGATGCTTTCGGACTGGGACGTATTTACAAAACCCGCCGCCAGACCATAGATTATACCATCAACGAAGTATTGGAATTTAATAAAACCTTCGGCGAAGTACATAACGTAAAAGTGCTCGCAGGGCATGAAAACAGCTACTACCAATACAAATATTTATACGGCCAGAAAACGACCACCTTCTCCGACGACCTTTCCGAATTTGCGACAGCTTCGGTAACCGCCGATTTGACGTCATATACCAGCGAACTGGCGCGCGAAGGTTACTTCGGTCGTGCTTCTTATGACTACAACAATAAATATTTTGTAGAAGCCAGTCTACGTACAGATGCCTCGTCGCGCTTTGCCGATGGCCACCGTTGGGGCACTTTCTGGTCGGCTTCTGCCGGCTGGATGCTCTCCGCCGAACCTTTCATGCAGGACATTGAATGGCTAAACCTGCTGAAACTACGCGCCTCCTACGGCTCACAGGGGAATGACAATCTGTTGAGCTCAGGCGGCGGCGCCCTGTATTATGCCTCACAGGGCTTATTCGACCTGGGCTATAACTACCTCGGCACACCCGGGATCTTAATGTATTCCAATGCCAACGAAAAGCTCACCTGGGAAACGAATAAAACATTCAATATCGGTATAGACTTTGCCCTGCTGAAAAACAGGTTGTCCGGTTCATTGCAATTCTACAACCGTGTTACGGAAGACATGCTGTTCGCCCTTCCTCTACCGAACTCCACCGGTATCAAGCCCGATTCCAACGGCGAAAGCACCATCAATTCCAACGCCGGCGCCATGGTCAACCGTGGCGTGGACATCAAATTGCAATCGGTGTTGTATAAAGATGACAATTGGAACGTGGGACTAAATGCCACCTTCGGCTACCTGCACAATGAAATTACCGAACTGCCGCAGGAAGAAATTATCAGCGGAACTAAAAAATGGATGGTAGGCCGCAATGCCTATGAATACTGGATCCGCGACTGGGCAGGCGTTGATCCCGCCAACGGCGATCCGCTCTGGTGGAAAGAAATAAAAGATGCCGAGGGTAATGTCACCGGACTTGAAACAACCAACACCTATTCACAGGCCTCCCTCTTTTACAAGGGTACCGCCCTGCCTAAATACGAAGTGAGTTTGATGACACCTGTGGAATTCTACAATTTCGATTTCTACACCATGTGGACAGGTTCCTTCGGCCACAAGGTGCTGGACTATGCCTACGCCACCATGATGCACATGGGTGAACGTCCCGGCTACATATGGCATAAAGACATATCACAACGCTGGACGCCCGACAACCCCAACGCCACCGTACCGGCCATTTCGGCTACTTCCAGCAGCGCCAATGCCGGCGCCACTACCCGCTTTATGTACAGCGGTAACAACGTTCGCCTGCGTTCCGTAGTGTTGGGCTATACCTTACCCAAAACATGGATGGATAAAATACACGTAAAAAAAATGCGCGTGTATGTGCAGCTCGACAATATACTCACCATCCGCGCTTCCGGACTTCCCGACGGTTTGGATACCGACACCCCGTTGTCAGGGATTCAGGATGTGAACTCCACGCCCTATAAAACCATTACAGGCGGTATCAGCATTACATTCTAACCAATAAAACAAGACACAGATTATGAAAAAAATTATACCTTTAGCACTAATAATAATGGGATTCCTGGCCGGCTGTTCAAAGGACTATCTCGACAGGGTTCCCTCCGATGCCGTATCCAATGTTTCGTTGGCCGGAAATGCCGAATACAACAATGCACTGGTACTCGGCATTTACAAAGGAATGGCCACTTTCCGCACCGGGCACGATGATTCCGGGCTAACGACTTATTTCCTGTATAACGATATCAAAGGCAATGATGTGGTGGTACCTACCAACTGGTATTGCTACCAGGCGTGGTTCTTACGTTCGCAACGTGCACAAACGCACCGCAGGAGCGCTTATATATGGCGCTGGGCGTATGAAATGATCAACAACTGCAATTATGTTATCGCCAATGCGTCGGAATTTAACAATGTCACGTGGAACGGTTTGCAGATGGAAGCCCGCGTATTGCGCGCTTACTTCTATCGCACCCTGTTGCAGCACTACTGCCAGCATCCCCGATTCGCCGGCCTCGATGCGCCCGGAGTGCCTGTCAGCACCACTCCGGCCACCGGCGATAAAGCCATTGACGCCAAACCCAGGGGCGTGCAACGTGATGTGTATACCCTCATCGTAGAAGACCTCACCTGGGCCATCACCAACGGCTCGGCAGCCCGTACATCAAAGGGACGTATCAATACCAATGTAGCCAACGGCCTGTTGGCCCGTGTATATTTAGATTTAGCCTATGCCGATGAAGCAGCCGGCGCCGGCACTTCAGCCTATTGGCAGAAAGCCCTTGATGCAGCCCAGGCAGCCCGTAGCGGCTTTGTCCTGATGGAACCGGCCGATTACAAGACCGGATTCAATGACTATGGCAACAAAGAATGGATATGGGGCTACAGGCAGGATATTGAAGGGAATATTAACTATCCCAGCTTCTACAGTTTCTACGACAGGAACAGGAACATCGGTTACAAAAATTTCCGGATCTCCGAAACCTTCACACCCCTGTTCGATGCCAACGACCAACGCGCCTGTTTCAGCGCAGGAACGCCATTCTACAGCATCACCAAGTTCAGGGATAAAACCGACAACACAGGCGACCTGCCGCTCATGCGCGTGGCCGAAATGTACCTGATCGAAGCCGAATGTCTGGTGAACAAAGGCGCTGGCGATTTTGCCGGAGCGCAAGCCGCCATCAACACAGTGTTGGCTAAACGTATCACCGGCTACGCCGGCGAGGCTGCCCTGGGTACGAAGAACGACATGCTGCACCGCGTGTGGGTGGAACGCCGCAAAGAACTCTATGGCGAAGGCTTTGCCATGCCCGACATCAACCGCCTGAGCCATGTGCCCGGCATCGGTGCGGTGAGAACGGATTACTTTATCACCAATAGCTCCGGGGCAGTAAAGGCGGATACGCCGACAACCGATAACAGTTGGGGATACTTCCAACAAATACCGAAAGCTGAATTTGACAACAACCCGATGATGGATATTACCAGAGATCAAAACCCTTTGGAATATAATTAATACCAACAAATAGTAAGAAATTCGGACACTCTTCTAGAGTTATGGTTTTCCGGTCTGAATGTTAAAATTATTAGAGGAGGGTGCCCAAATTAAAAGGGGCGCCCTCTTTTTGCTTCACGTTCTTTGATTTTTTTATTAACGCTTAAACTAACTTCTATGAAAAAAATCACTTTATTTTTAGTCAGCCTGATGTTTGCCTGTACGCTGTGGGCGCAGAATGTGCAAGTATCGGGCGTAGTGACCGACACCGAAGGGCAACCCCTTCCGGGGGTGACGGTTATCATTAAAGGCACCAAAACAAGTGCCATAACAGATGCTAACGGCCGGTACGCCATTTCCGCGCCAAGCGATGCTGTGCTGGTGTTTTCATCCCTGGGAATGAAAACCAGGGAGGTGGCCATTAACGGAAGAACCCGGTTCGATGTTACCCTGGAGACGGAGTCTCTTCGTCTCGATGAAGTAGTAGTAACCGCCATGGGTATTAAACGTGAAAAAAAATCCATTGGCTATGCCGCCCAGGAAGTAAAGGCGGAAGAATTGACCATAACACCGCTAAACGATCTGAACAACGCATTGGTAGGTAAAGTTTCCGGCGTGCGTTTCTGGGGCGCCTCAGGAGCGACATTCGATGCCGGCACGATCATACTGCGCGGTACCAGCGCCCTCACCAACCCTAAAGGTAATGAGCCTATCTATGTAGTGGACGGAGTAATCACCAATGTTAATGCCGTGAACATGGAAGACGTCGGATCCATCAACGTACTGAAAGGCCCTGCCGCCACTGCCCTTTATGGTTCACGCGGCGGTAACGGCGCAATCATCATCACGTCCAAAGGCGGCAGCGAGGGGCAAGAGGCACCGGCTACCATGCAAAAAGGAACAGTTGAATTTTCGCAAAGTATCATGTTTGAAAATGTGACACACCCTGCGAAATACCAAACCGAATACGGTGGAGGCGCCTTGGGCGGCGACGAAGATCTGATGACCTATCACTTTAATCCCGCTACCGACCCTGCTTATTTGCGGGCTTTGGACGGCGCAAGGTATTTTGATATGGAAAACGACATCAGTTGGGGTCCCCGCTTCGACGGAAAACCCTACGCTCCCTGGTATGCCTGGGATCCCGCCCATCCGAAATTCGGACAAACCGCTCCTTACACCGGACAACCTTCCGATAACCTGAAAGACTTGTACCGGCAAGGATTCACCTCTACCACCAATGCGGCTTTCTCCAAAGCCTTCGGCGATTTCAAGACACGCGTCGCCTTCGGTAATGTAGCGCGCACAGGGGTAATGGAAAACAGTAGTGCTACGCGCCGTTATTTCTCTATTAACACAGCATATAACGTAAATAACCGCTTAAGCATTACCGCCGACTATAAGTATACCTACCGCAAAAACCACAACCCGGCAAAGGAAGAATACTCCACCACGGCGCAGGACATCATGTACAGCTACACCCAATGGTTCCACCGCGACGTGAACGTGAAAGAACTGCGCGACTATAAACGGCCCGACGGCACGTTCAACACCTGGAACCCTGCCGATGCTCCGACCGGCAACCTGACCCCGATGTTCCACAACAACCCGTTCGCAATAATGAATGAAGTTAACCGCGATGTCATCGACCAGTGGAACGTAATTAGCGGCACGGTAAAATACGATATATTCAAAAATATTTTCAGCATAGGCGCCACAGTCAATGCCAACATGCGCACTTCTTTCGAGGATTACAAAGTGCCTTACAACATAGGCGGCTTCCTCTCCGAATATGCCGTAACTCAAAATACTTTATGGGATACGCAAATGCAGGGCTTCCTCGACTATCGCCAACGTTTCATAGACGACAGGCTGGATGTAAGCGCCCGTTTGTTCGCCGAACAACGCGACCGCGACTACCGTTACCTGCATTCGGCCACCGACGGCGGGTTAACCTTCGACAAATATTTCAACTTAGCCGCTTCCATCAATAAACCGAATACCGAAAATTCGGAAAGCCGGTTAAAAGAACGCAGTATTTTCGGCACAGGCATCATCGGCTGGGACAATACTTACTACCTCGACTTCTCATTGCGCAACGACTGGTCGTCAACCCTGCCCAAAGACGCCAACAGCTACCTCTACGGCGGATTATCGGTTTCGGTCATCACAAGCAATTTCCTGCCCGGTGCAAAATGGCTGGACTTTTGGAAAGTCAGGGGTTCCCTGGCACAGGTAGGCAGTACGCTGAATCCGTATCAGGTGGAAGAAATTTATACGAACCTGAATAAATACGGTAACTTATCGGCCATGCGCGGCGACGCCATATTGCTGAATCCACACATTAAACCGACTATTTCCACCTCCTACGAAGTGGGTACCGAATTTCGGCTATTCGACAACCGCCTGTATGGTGACGTTAACTACTACATCAAAGATGCCAAAGACCAAATTATTAATTTGACTACGGCGCCGGTATCCGGTTATACCGCTACCAAAATCAATGCCGGAAAAATCCGCAATGAAGGCTACGAAATCACGGTAGGCGGGGCGCCCATCCGGACGAAAGACTTCCAATGGGATATTTATGCCAACTACGCCCATAACAAAAATACGCTGTTGGAGCTTGATCCTAACGATCCCGGCATTACACAATATCGCCTGACCTGGCGTTCATTCAGCTCCACCCTGTACATGTTTGCCGAAGTGGGACAACCCATCGGTGTGATCCGCGGCAGCACGTACGACAAGTCGCCCGACGGCCGGATCGTATATGTGCCGAGAGCAGCCGGCCACCCCAACGGCGAATGCTATCCGTTACGCAAGACCACCGCTCAGGAAAACTTCGGCAATGTGCAACCCGATGCCACCGGCGGTTTCGGAACCTCTTTCAGCTATAAAGGCTTCCGCCTCTCCTTTGCCTTCGACTTCCAACTCGGCGGACAGGTAGCCTCCATCACCAACATGTTCGGTGAAGGTTCCGGACTACTGGAATCTACCGTGGGCACTAACGACAGGGGCGGACACATTCGTTCCGATGTATGGAACAATAACGGCGGCGTCAAAGTAAGCGGCGTAACCCGCACGGGCAGCGGCCCAACCGCCACTTACACACCCTACGAGGGCTATATGGACGCTTATTTTTACTATGCCTATAAATCTACATTATGGGAACCCTATATTTATGACGCCTCCTATTTGAAGATGAGAGAACTCTCGTTAACCTACACCGTTCCTGCTTCATTCCTCAAAAAACTGGATGTGGGTATCTCGAAAGCCAGCCTGGCATTTAACATGCAAAACCCCTGGCTCCTCTATTCGGGCGTACCCAATGTTGACGCTTCGGACATCGGCAACTCATGGAACGGTTACATGGAAAGCGGACAAGTATTGAGCACCCGCAGTTGGGGCTTCACTTTAAATTTAACTTTTTAACAGCTTAACACTATGAGAAAAATAACTATACTTGCAATTGCTCTGTCGGGCTTGCTGTTGACCCAATGCAACGACTTTGGAGATATCAATACCAGCCCCAACAGCCCATCGCAACCCGACACCCGTTTCCTCTATGTCGGTGCGACACGGCGCGCCATTCCTACTTTTCAGATCAATGGCGCCATGGGCAACAGCCCTTCCTACGACCCCTGGACCTTGTATATTCCGCAATACATTTCGGAAAAAGTCAACATCCAGTATACTAACTTCAACCTGTTGACCTTCAGCACCGGAACGGCTTACTACACAGGGCCGCTGAGAAGCCTGAATAAAATTATTGAATTAAACAGCAATGAAGAAACTAAAAACAACCCGGCTGTGCTGGCCTTCGGCGGTAACATCAACCAGATCGCATTGGCGCGAACGCTGAAAGCCTACATCTACATGCACCTCACCGATGCCCTGGGGATGATTCCATACAGCGATGCATTGAAAGGCTACGAAGGCATTTTCCAACCGGCCTACGACAGTCAACAGACTATCTACACCGGCCTGAACACAGAGCTGGAACAGGCCTACCAGCAATTCGACGAAAGCAGTCCATTGGACGCTACGCATGAAATCCTGTACAACGGAGATATCGCCAAATGGAAAAAATTCAATGCCTCGGTACGCATGCAATTGGCTATTAAATTATTTAAGGTTGATGCGGCCAACGGTAAAACCCGTTTTGCAAAAGCATATAACGACGGATTTATCAGGAATAACAATGATATTTTCGAATTTAAGTATTTGAAAGAAACGAACAATCAACATCCGTTGTACGAAAATATCATTATATCGGGCCGTCGCGACTTCTATCCTTCCGCCACCATTGTTGACACCCTGCTTGCGTATAATGATCCCCGCTTATTCGAATATGTCGAAGAAGCGCCGGCAGGCGGCTACAGCGGCATGCCATTCGGCTTAACCACCGGCGACGCAGCAGCGATCCCCACCAATACATTGTCGACTTTCAAGACAAAATATTACGAGCAGGATGCGCCGGCCGTGCTGATCACGCCGTCCGTTATGCTTTTAGCCGCAGCCGAAGCTGCCGAAAGAGGTTGGATCACAGCATCGGCCCAAAGTTTATACGAAGAAGCCATTACCGCCGGTTTAACACAGCATGGTATTAGCGCCGGTGACGTGACCGCTTACCTGGCAGAGCCCAAAGTGGCTTACCTGACAGGCGGCACCCAGGATGAGCGGATTGCTCAGATAGCCATGCAGAAATGGATAGCTTCCTACCTGCAGGACGGTATCGAAGCCTGGTCGGATTTTCGCCGCTTAGGTATTCCCGACCTGCGCCCGGGACCCAACACTACCATTACGGCGCTGCCGAGAAGGAAGCTTTATCATACCGACGACTATAACGCCAACAAGGCTAACTATAATGCAGCCATTGCAGCGCAAGGAGCAGATGCAATAAACACCAGGGTTTGGTGGGATCAATAGGCTAAATTTAAGTTAAGTTAAACAAAAAGAAGGCGCTCTAAAATTAAAACGGGTGCCTTTTTGTTTGTTTTTTCAATTAATAATCGTACCTTCGTTTTCTAAAATATTGACAACAATGTACGATTTATTAGTTATAGGTAGCGGGCCGGGCGGTTATGTCGCTGCTATCCGCGGCGCCCAATTAGGCATGAAAACAGCCATTGTAGAACGCGCCGAATTAGGCGGCATTTGTCTCAACTGGGGCTGTATACCCACCAAAGCGCTGCTGAAAAGTGCACAAGTGTTCAATTACAGCCGGCATATTGGCGACTACGGACTGACTATGGAAGGCCATATTACGCCGGATATTGAAAAAATTGTAGCGCGCAGCCGTGGAGTAGCCGCCGGCATGAGCAAAGGCATCGACTATCTGCTGAAAAAAAATAACATCACGGTCATTCCGGGCAGCGCCTGCCTGACCGCCGATAAAAGCGTAGAGGTAACGGCCGCCGACGGCGCCAAACAAAGCATTGCGGCCACACACACAATCATTGCCACCGGAGCGCGCGCCAACAGTCTCCCCTTCGCACCTATCGACGGCGAAAAAATTATCGGTTACCGTCAGG
>DBDM01000090.1:956-2830 GCA_002293585.1 Bacteroidales bacterium UBA932 | reverse complement strand
GGATAGCCGAAATAGCCGTCGCAGCCGCAGCGAATTGCTGCTATTGCAATGGCCTCATTTCCTTTCATTAAGATTTTTTCCGCCATACTATTCTTTTACTCTATAAACGGTGATTACTGAATCGGGACAAACGGTAGCACAGTTGGTGCAGCCGGTACAGGCCTCCGGTTTGGCCATGTAGGCCATAGGATAGCCCTTGCCGTTAACCTCTTTGGTTAAGGCGATAACTTGAGTAGGACAGTTAACCGCGCAAACGTTGCAACCCTTGCATTTTTCCCTGTCGACTACTATTGCTCCTTTCATTGCCATATATTAACTTATATTTAATAATTATCACACAAATGTACGAAAAAGATTTCAAAAAACAAAAAAAATTGACAAAAAGATTATAGAATGCAACTTTTTTCAAAAACATTTGGTGTTTTAAAATATTTTTCCGATATTTGCAGCCCCAAAGTAAAATTACAAAAACAAAATGGCACGAATTTGTCAGATTACCGGTAAAAAAAGAATGATAGGCAACAATGTTTCGCACTCGAAACGCCGTACGAAACGTGAGTTTGCCCCCAACCTCCAAAACAAACGTTTTTGGCTGGAAGATGAAAACCGTTTCATCACGTTGAAAGTGTCGGCCGCCGGTATCCGCACCATCAATAAAAAAGGTTTAAAAAACGCCCTTAAAGATGCCAAAGCATCGGGCTTGATCAACATTTACTAGGAGATTGAATTATGGCAAAGAAAGGCAATAGAGTTCAGGTAATCCTTGAGTGCACGGAACAACGTGAAGCCGGTGTCCCGGGTATTTCACGCTACATTACCACCAAAAACAAAAAAAATACGACAACCCGCCTGGAGCGCAAAAAATATAACCCTTTCATGAAGAAAGTTACGCTCCACCGCGAAATCAAATAATCATTCGTAACAACTTAGATTATGGCAAAAAAAGTAGTAGCAACATTGCGCGATAAATCAGCAGGTAAAAATATTGTAAAATGTATTCGCATGGTGAAATCAGAACGCACCGGCGCTTACGCTTTCCAGGAAGAAATGGTAGCAACCGAAGAGGTGAAGAACTTTTTCGCCGGAAAGAAATAGTATTAAACCTTACTTGACGTATTACAAAGCTCCTATCCACAAAGGGGCTTTTTTTATTATAGACAAGAGACTGAGAGATTAGAGACTTATAGACTAAGAGGCAAAAAATCATGGGACTGTTTTCGAGAAAAGAAAATAAAGAGCATTTAGATAAAGGTTTGCAGAAAACCAAGCGGGGCATTTTTGAGAAAATCTCCCGCAGTATCGTTGGTAAATCCAGAGTGGACGACGAGGTGCTCGACAGTATCGAAGAAGCCTTAGTCACCGCCGATGTGGGTGTCGACACCACCCTGCGCATCATTGAGCGCATACAACAACGCGCCGCACGTGATAAATACGTGAACACCGCCGAACTGAACGCCATCCTGCGCGAAGAAACGGCAAGCATGCTCACAGCTAATCACCGCAACGGCGAAACATTCGATCTCTCTAAAAAGCCTTACGTAATTATGGTGGTTGGCGTAAACGGCGTAGGCAAAACCACCACCATCGGCAAACTGGCGGCACAACTAAAAAACGAAGGCAAGAAAGTAGTGCTGGGCGCTGCCGACACCTTCCGCGCTGCAGCGGTTGACCAACTGACCATTTGGAGCGAGCGCGCCGGTGTAAGCATTGTAAAACAACAAATGGGCGCCGACCCTGCGTCGGTCGCCTATGATACCGTAGCATCCGCCGTGGCCAATCAGGCCGACGTGGTGCTTATCGATACGGCCGGGCGCCTGCACAATAAGGTGAACCTGATGAACGAACTCACCAAGATACGCAACGTGATGGCCAAG
>DBDM01000090.1:0-792 GCA_002293585.1 Bacteroidales bacterium UBA932 | reverse complement strand
ATTAATGATTTACAAATATTTGATCCACAGGAATTTGTAAATACATTGTTTGCATAATAAACTAAAAATCAATAAAATATAAAATTATTTCATCTGTCAAAAAACAGTAAATTTTGACAGAAAGGGTATTTTACTGTCAAATTTTGACAGATAAACGACCCATTTGTCAAAAAAATGAAAAAATTGACAGAAATTTTTTTATCTGTCAAAAAAGACGTATATTTGACAAAAATTAAAACGTATGAAAACCACGATAAAATACGACCGTAACCTGCCCTACAACAACCTGCCCCTCCTCCCTCCGCCGGATAACAAAATCCTCACGGTAGAGATACTGCAGGCCGTGAACAAGGCCAACAAAGCATTGGCAGAACTAAAAGGAGTAGCACAAACATTGCCCAACCAGGGGATGCTCATCAATACCCTTGCCCTCCGTGAAGCAAAAGCCAGTACGGAAATAGAAAATATTTTCATTACCGACGATGAATTATACAAAGCGCTCACCGCCGACAATGAACAAACGCTGAAAGGAAGCGCAAAAGAAGTGCTGCGCTACCGCGACGGACTGTGGAAAGGGTATAAACTACTGAAAAAACCGGAAGGATTTACCATTAAACTCATTATTGAAGTATACCGGAAAATACAACAAACCACCGACGGCATACGTCCGCCACAAGCAAGCACCGTCATCAAAAAACGCGGCAGCGGCCATCTGGGCGGAACAGTGATTTATACACCTCCGCGCGGCGAAAAAGTAATTGAACAAAAGAGCCTGTGAAGATTTTTGTGTAA
>DBDM01000052.1 GCA_002293585.1 Bacteroidales bacterium UBA932 | reverse complement strand
CCGGATATTTTTCAGCGATAAAAATCCCTGATTAATCCAGTGCAGGTGGATAATATCTGCCTCTTTCACCAAAGGGTGCCTGCTGATATTTGTTCCCGTATTGGCGATGGAAACGGCAAAAAGATTTTTTTTACTCCACCTGTTATGGGCAAATATCACCAAACGCTCCCAAATAAAGCGCAGCCGGTTGATTTTTCGCGTAAAAAATCCGGTATTGATACTCACTACCCGCGGGTCATCTGTTTGCCTGTCGCGCACCAGCATGTGCACTTCATGCCCGCTTTTGGAAATGGCTTTCATCAGGCGATGGGCGGCTATCGCCGCCCCGCCGGTGCGTTCGGAGGTATTGAGGATTACAATTTTCATTGTCCCACTTTTTTTAGCCGGGTCATTAAAAATCTTTTGCCGCGTTGCAGCCATGAACCTTTACGCGTACGGAAGAAATGTTTCATGCGCTTCACTGCTTCTTCATTTTCGCGTATATCAGCGGAAAAAAAATGCACCGGTTGGGTCGCCAATTTCACCGTGTACATATCGGAAACTCCCGAATGGGTGCCGGAAGCGTCGTGGCCTATGTTGTTCACCATCGACCGTGCCGGGTGAAGGGCTATGCCATGGCGTAAAAAGACACTGGCATACCAGCGTGTGGCCCATGAATTATTTTTTCCGGCACGGAATTCCTGAAATATCTTCCAGAAATTTTCCGTTCCGTCCATTGAAAAAGCATGAATTTTTTCCCGGTCAAACCGGCTGTTCAGTGTTTCAATATCCTCTTCAAAATGCCGCCATGCCCTTTTCCATGTCGCCCATCCCCAGGAAGTTACCAATCGGCAAAAAAATGTTTCGGGCAGGCCTTCGGGGCTCACCGGATACATATAAGCGCCGATGTGCATCACCTGTTCGTTGTTTTCATAAGCATTCAGCGCATCATTCATATATTGCAGCAGGTAGGGCGACGATTCCAAATCATCTTCCAGCACAATAACTTTGCCGTATTCATTCACCAATGCCGTAACGCCCTCGATAACGGAGGCCGCCAGCCCCATATTTTTTTCGCGTTCAATCACTTTTACCGATTTAAAGCCGTTGGCGGCATGGCTCATCGCACGCACGGAGGCCACTTTCTCTGCATCTTTACTTGTCTTCGCGCCGTCGGAAAAAATGAACAGGTCGGAGGCAGGCGCCAGCGTATTGGCCGCCAAATACCGGAGTGTCCGTTCCAAATGGCCGGGACGGTTATAAACAAACAGCACTATGGGCGCTAAGGTAGTCATGCTAATTGAAATATTTGTCAAATGTACTGAATTTTCGGCGATTTTCACTAAATTTGTCAAATATATGAAAGATATGTCGCATCAACCGGTTATAGAAATTGCCATTGCAAGTGATTCCAATTATCTTGTCCCAACCACTGTGCTGCTAAAGTCGCTATTTGAAAATAACAGCCACGCCGCCTTGTCGGTTAACCTGCTATACTTATTGAGCCGTACTGCTGAAAAAGATCTTCGTTTTTGGGAAACATATACCGTTGATCACGGGCATCAGTTCCGCAAAATCCCTGTTTCAGATGAGCAATTGGCCGCTTACCCGGAACTCCGGCATTCCAAAAGCACCTATTTAAGATTATTATTGCCCGATTTATTACCTCCTTCCATATCCAAGATATTATACCTTGATGCCGATATCATTGTTTCCGGTGACCTGTTGGACTTATACCAAACAGCTATTTCCGGTTACTATGCCGCCGCTGTAAAAGATACCATCAATATCTACGCTCCGGATAACCCAATGATACAACTGCATCTCAATAATTTGGGCATTCATCCGCCTTTATCTTATTTCGGTGCGGGAGTAATGTTGATGAATATTGCAAAAATGCGGGAAGACCATATTGTTGCCGGTTATTTTTCCTTTGCCCTTGCACATCCCGAACTTATCCGCTGGTCTGACCAAGACATCGTGAATGCCGTGTTGAAAGGCCGGGTATATGACCTTCCGCCGGTATATAATTTCAACTATCAGGTGGAACCGGATATTGTCCGGCAATTATGGACACGCGAAGAAATATATGCAGCCCGACATCATCCTGTGATTATTCACTACATCGGGTCGGTAAAACCCTGGCACTACTGCTCCTTTCACCCGAAAACCAGGCTATGGCGGCGTTACCTGAAATTAACCCCATTCAAGGATTTCCGGCCGCAGGACAAATCGCCGGGCAAATTATGGCAAAAAATATGGTGGTTGATCGGAAGAAAAATCGACAGGAATATTCCCTTGTCCGTTAAGAAGAAATGGGGCACTTTACTTCCTTCACCGGTGAAAAAAGCGTTCAAAAAAACAATAGGTAAATAAGCGCGAAAATTTTGTCAAAATTATATGAAATTGAATATAGCTTACCTCATATCTGCTTATAGCGATGCCGTACAATTACAAAGACTTATCACCGCATTGGATGAAGGAACGGTTGATTTTTACCTGCATATTGACCGCCGGGTGAACATACAACCTTTTATTGCTGCGCTGGGGAATAAGTCTAATATATTTTTTATAAAGAAAAGATTCCGGGTTTTTTGGGGTAGTTTTGCACAGGTACGCTACCAGCAGGAATTGCTTTCTTCTTCATTAAATTCAGGCAGGCATTACGACAGGTTTGTGTGTTTAAGCGGCATGGACTATCCGTTATGGACTAACGAAGCGATAAAACGTTATTTTGCAGCACATCCTCAACGGGAATACATTGCAGCGCGTAATATTTCCACTTCCGCCTTTGAACGGCAAAAAAACCGTTGCCGGCATTATTATTTCAGGGATACTTATGTGAAATGCCTGCGGCCTGTTTTTAAAATTGCCACTTTTTTACTCAAGGCATTCACTATTCAAAAGCAACTCGAAGTTCCCATAGAGGGGAAAATGTGTGCTGTTTACTCCGGGTCGGATTATTGGGCGCTGACCAACGACTGTGCAAAGTACGTGCTTGAGAAAATGAAAACGGAACACGCCCTCATGCGCTATTTTAAATATTCGTATGTAGCCAGCGAAATGGTGACACAAACTATTGTATTTAATTCTTCCTTTGCAAAGCATGCCTTGTTATTTAATGATGAAGGTACCTACCAGGGCTTAAAAGCCGTGACGCCGCTACATTATATTGAATACAACAGCGCCATAAAGGTGTTTACGGTTAATGATTTTGATCTATTGATGAAAAGTAATACCCCATTTTTCAGAAAAGCACGTACCGGCATATCCGACACGCTTATACAGCAAATCGAAATGGCCAAAGAACAAGGTGCTTAATCATCATTGTTTTTTACTAACAACATCAATTCTTTTATTTCGTCAACGTGCAGCCATTTACAAACAGCTAAATAGGCCAGTGCGAATGAACCCACTTGCACCATGCCCAACACATACATATTGTCGATGGCGAAACACCACAGGTAAACGGCTCCCGACAACAGTAGCGCCAATAATAAATACACGCCGCTATCGGTTATAAATTTTCGCAGGCCGTAGGTAATCATCTTCCCTGTAAAAACCAGCGACAGCAGCAGCGACAATACACTATAAGCCAGCCACAGGTAGCATAGGGCCATGATACCATACGAATAACAACAGAAAATACCGCCGAATAACATTAACTTACGAATAATTTCGTATGTCAGATACCAATCCGAGCGGCCTGTAGCAATAAATACATCGCAGGCAATGACTGTGAACGACAAGAAAGCACCGGCCACGCAAAGCACTTGGAACATGGGCGCCGAAGGCAGCCACACGTCCGACAGCAACAGTACAATCAGGGGTTTTGCCACTATGGAAAGTAAAAACATGACAGGAAATATAACGAATGCCATGCTTTTTATATTTTTGCGGAATATACGTTCCATACGTTCCTTGTCGTGATTAACCGATGCCAGCACCGGCAGCGTTACCGTGTGAAAAGTGCCGGAAATCAGCAATGAGGGTATATCCTGGTATTTGTAGGCCTGCGCGTAGAAGCCGGCTAATGTGAAGGAATAATTTTTTTTAATGAATAATGAATAGATGTTATTCGACATGCTATTCAGCAACGACACCATCATCATTTTGGCGCTGAAGCCCCAAAATTCTTTCAATGACGAAAAATTAAAAACCCATGTTGGCCGCCACTTCCCGAACAACCATAAAATAATGGTACGAAAAACAGCCATGCCTAATGTTTGTGCAACCAGCGCCCATGCCTTAAAGCCATACAAAGCCATCACTATTGCCACGGCAGATGCCAAGAATAAGGCGGCGATATTGACCTTGGAGAGCGCTTTCATATTAATGGCTTTAGAAAGTTGCGTTTGTTGAATAAATCCGAAAGCAGTTACAATACTTGAGAGTTGCAGTACTCGCAAAAGCGATGCTAAATCAGGTTCTTTAAAGAACTGTGCTATCCACGGAGCCGCTAAAAAAACGACAAGGTATAATATACATGCAATAATAATATTAAAGAAAAACACGGTATCATAGTCCTGCTTTGTCGGCGTTCTTTTTTTGAACAAAGCCCCTGCCATGCCACCGTCGGACAGAATGTTCGCAATAGCTATAAAAATTGTCAACACAGCAATCTTTCCATACTCTTCCGGCAAAATAATACGGGCCAACACCATGCCTGAAAGTAGATATAAAACCTGCTGTCCGAAGCGGTCGACAAAACTCCATAACAAGGCCGATATGGTTTTTTGTTTGAGGTTATCTGTCATTTCAGTAAGCCCTCCATTCTTTGTAAATCTTCGGGCCAGGTGATTTTAAAATTATTTTCTTCGCCTTCTACCAGGCCTATTTTTTCGTTGGGAAGGTATTTGTGTACCACGCCGCAGTCATCGGTTGCCTGAAAATAGGGGTCATCGGCTGCCAATGCGTAAGCCCGGCTGATGACGGACAGGTGGAAGCCCTGCGGGGTTTGCATGCGGCGCAGGAAGGCGCGCGAGGGGATGCGTGCAATGGTGGTTTGCGTGTTGTCGGTCTGCAATATGGTGTCGGCAGTGGGAATGGCCACGGTCACTGCTTTGAATTGTTCCAAAGCCTGTAATGTGTCGCTGATGATACGTTGATTTACGAACGGACGGGCGGCATCGTGGAAAAGGATGTGTGCTTCGCTCAGGCCGGCGCAGGCTTGCAATGCTGCCAGTGTAGAGTCGGAGCGTTCATCACCGCCTTCAAGCACTTTGTTGATTTTTTTCCACTGATGTGTTGCAGCGATTTTTTCCCACACATCCATGTAGGCGGGGTGAATCACTACGGCTATTTCGTCAATGCCGGGGTGTTGTTCAAAGGCGTTGATACTATAGGTTATCACCGGCTTTCCGGCCAGTTCGAGAAATTGTTTCGGCAGGGCGCTGTGCATGCGGTTACCGGCGCCTCCGGCCAATATGACGGCAATAGTTTTCATTTATACACCTTTTTTAATTTCTCTGTTGTTTCCAATCCCCGCCGGAGAATTATTTTTTGCACAAAGGCCTTTATGAATCCCCAGCCGTAGCCCGTGATTTGTATAACGGAAGCCCAGACGGCGAGCAGTGCCGTTTTCAGGTTGCGGGTTTTGCGCAGGGCGTCGGTGAAAATCAGGAGGAGGTAGGCAGGG
>DBDM01000219.1 GCA_002293585.1 Bacteroidales bacterium UBA932 | reverse complement strand
ACCGTACGTAAGAAGCACCGCCGGGGAAATAATCGCACCGGCAGCATCGAGCTCCGCCGGCTTTAACACAAGACTCATGTCTTTAAAATCTATCCCACCGATAAGCAATCCCAAAGGCGGCATCAGCAAATCGCTCACCACCGAGGACACAATCTTACCAAAAGCCGTACCGATAATAATACCGACAGCCATGTCGACCACGTTGCCACGCAAGGCAAAGGCCTTAAACTCATTCAAAAATTTCGATTTCATAAACTTAAATTTTTAGTTATTAATCAAAAAAACCGTTCTGTTCTTTAGCAATTAATTTTCGACTCGGTAGACTGTATACCCCGCGCAATTTCAGGCACAAGGATATTCTTACGAACATAGGTCGGTCGCGACAACCGGCGCACCAAGGGACGGTAATGTTCAAAAACCACTGCCCCGACGAAACACACCAAGCCAAATAGCAGCACCGACAGCGAGAGCCCCACAAATTCTTCGGCAAGACNNGTATACTGCCCAAGGGCGCCATACCGATCAACGCCATGCTGTAAAAACTCATCACGCGGCCGCGCTTGTCATCGTCGGCCAAGGTTTGCAGCAGCGTGTTGATAGACGCCAGGGAAGCAATGAGGCCGAAACCCGTAGGAAACGCGATCAGGTAGGCCGCCCAGCTCCAGGGAACGTAAGCAATAGCCGCCAATCCGCAGGCAAACAAACCACAACAGAGCGTGAGCACCTTGCCCAAGCCCAACACACTTTTACGTGCAGCCATGTAAATAGCAGCACAGAGCGCACCGGCGCCGAAACTCGACATCAGGAAACCCAGGGTCTCGCTGGTGCCGTTCAACACTTCGCGCACATAGGCCGGAATAACCACCAAAAAAGGCATGCCGAAAAAGCTGAGCATTCCAATCATTATCAGGAGAGCTCTAATCGGTAAAAATCCTGTAGCATAACGTATTCCCTCTTTTAATTGCGCTATTACTTTAACTCCCGCTGATTTATTAAAGTTATACGTTAATTGCATCATTATAATAGCTGCAATAACAGCAATATAACTAATACCATTTAACAGGAAGCACCAACCCTCGCCAAAAGCGGCCACCAGCAGTCCGCCCACCGAAGGGCCCACCAAGCGCGCACCGTTAAACACCGCCGAATTCAAGGCAATGGCATTACTCAGGTCCTCCTTCCGGTCTACCAGGTCGAGCACCATTGCTTGCCGGGTGGGACTATCAAAAGCGTTGGTCAGTCCCACGAACAAACCCAGCACCAGGATATGCCAAATCTGTATCACGCCTGAAAACATCAACAACGCCAAAACAAAAGCTTCCAACATAAAGCACACCTGTGTAATAATAAGCATCCGTTGACGGTTCACCCTATCGAGCAACACACCGGCAAAGGGCGAAATGAAAAAACTGGGTAACTGCGTCAACACATTAATAGTAGCCAAAAGCATCACCGAGCCCGACAGGCGGTAAATCAGCCAGCTCATGGCAATACTCTGCATCCAGGAACCGGTAACGGAAATACACTGTCCGAAAAAATACAAGCGGTAATTCCGCGAACGTAAGGATGAAAAAATATTCTTCAGCGCCCCTAAATTATTAGGTCTAAGCTCTTTATTCACCAAACTCCTATGTTCTTTATCGAAACGCATACGGACAAATGTACAAAAATAATGCCAACACGACAATTTAACATTATCAAACTAAAAAATTAGTATCAACGACCTGGTAGATATAGATTTATTCACTGATGTAACTTATGGTACAGTCGATTTTCAGGCTATCGACAAATTTTTGCAGGAGCATTTTCCGTATGTCGATAACCTTTCAATAAATATTGTGGGTATTGGGAAGTCATTAAATTGGACATTGCGACAATGATTTAAATTCTACCCTTAATTGCAAACCGAAGACAAAGCAATCCATTTTCAATTATTTACTTCCCCACCCTCCACCGGTTGAAAATATTTCCCCGGGCAGACACAAATATGCCGCGCTGCACACTGCGCACGTCCGACACAATGTAAAACGCCGAGGGGTCAAAGTTCGTAATCACGTCTTGTACCTCTTGGCTGTTTTTACGATTCACAATCGTTTCCACAATAGACACGTCGCCTTCTTCCACCCCTTTGCCGGTGGTGGTGGTCGCCCCAAATTTATGCATATTAAGCGAACGCGTTAACTCCTCTCCGTTCTTTTTGGTAAACACCCTGATCAGGTGCAGCCCCAGGGCCAACCGTTCTTCTACCAACATACCCACAAAGCTACCCATGGCATATCCGCCGGCATAAGCAATATAACATATAATGTCGCCGTCCGAATGCTTAAGAATCTGTCCGATAACAGTAATCCAAATAAACACTTCAATAAAACCAAAGACCGGGGCTAACAACTTTTTCCCTTTAGAAATGAATATGATACGCAATGTACCTAAAGTTACATCACAAATACGCGCCAAAAAAACGAACAATGGCAGCAAAGGATAAGAAAAAAGCATTTCAAACATAGTATCA
>DBDM01000140.1 GCA_002293585.1 Bacteroidales bacterium UBA932 | reverse complement strand
TGACTAGGTGAGTGTGAGTTTGGGTCGGTGGGTGAGTGAGTAGGTGAGTGTGAGTTTGGGTAGGTGGGTGACTGGCTAGGTGAGTGTGAGTTTGGGACGGTAGGTGAGTGTGTGAGTTTGGGTAGGTGGGTGAGTGAGTAGGTGAGTGTGTGAGTTTGGGTACGTGGGTGAGTAGGTGAGTGGCTTAGCGCTTCAGTAAATCTGAGAATCAGACAACAACTGAATAACATGGCTGCCTTGTCGCAACAGTCGTTCGTTATCGACAGGTCAGCATTGCTGTACCGGAAAGAGAGCGCTGGGGCTGACATTTTTTGTACATCCAGAGACATGCTGTGGCACCACATTAAAAACAGGCCACGACATCTCCAAAATTCTTCACAATTATTCATAATAACTTTACCATCAGATGTTACATAATCAGTGCAATGAAACAAATCGTGTCTTGTGTGCCATCAATCAACAAACCCTGGATCAGGCACTTTCTACAGAAATTCCGCTAATCTGGATGAGGTTCTCATATTATTCAAACTAAAGAGCACATCTTCTGGAAGCGCTGCCGTATAGATTCGTAGATTGGTAATAATGTAACAGAATCATCCGCTGCCACCATCTTCTGGGACGAAAAAGCATATTCCTGATGTTATTTGTTATGATAATTGTAAATGTACACTTACTGAAAAAAATGATAGCATCACCACTAAGATGATAAGCAAAGAACTATCAGATGTATTAAACTGGAAGAAACAAAAACTGGTCACAACGTTTGTAATGCCCATTACTCAAGAGCATGAAGTTGACATGCACCGTGGGTAGAGTCCCTTAACACTCATGATGATAATCGTGGGATACCATACACAGATCCTGTCAAAAACACGATTTTCAAACACTGCATGACTTTCCACTGGTCGCCACTTGTCAAGTTTTCTGTTTATAACAATCCTGAAGTCAAATTCGTCTACAGCTCTAACCACGCAGGACACCACATAAAATAATCGCAGTAGGCCTATTCATATGCAAAAAATAAATAAATAAATAAATAAAAAATTTAAGTGCACTTGAAATTTTTGTCAGTAAATTTGATGCTCAGAAATTTCCCCCACCCTTAACATTTTAACAGATTTCTTTTTAGTTTATAAAAACTCTGCGGCCTTTCTTAGGAAGGTGTGTGTTACGGTGTGTGATTTAAGGTTGTAAGAGTGACAGCTATGGTAAAGAGTCTTAGGGGATGCGATTATGTGTTGGTTGGTAATTTATATTTAGAAATTGACTCCCGGAAGGGTTTCTCTTTGCTTGCTTATTCAGGGTAGCCGAAGAAGGAGTTGCCTGGTAAGCGAGGCAACTCTTCCTAAACGCCGGTAATAGATTGCTGATCAACGTGGCGTTATATGCCAGAAGAATATTACACGGTGCTGTCACCGTACTCTTCGTGGCTTGTCTAAAGTTTGTGATGGGCAGACAGAGAAGGTTAGCAGGCTAGAATGCGACAATACTACTGGCACCCAGACCGTGTGTTACGCCCGAAAGTTCACTGATCCGGAATATTGCCACTGAACATTCCGGCTATTCGGTGTTTTCCGGCGTGGGCGAGCGTTCAAGGGAAGGTGCCGATCTCTGGAAAGAAATGATCGAAAGCGGCGTTATTGAAAAAACCGCGCTGGTTTTTGGCCAAATGAACGAACCGCCCGGCGCCCGTATGCGGGTAGCCCTTGCCGGCCTGACAATGGCGGAACATTTCCGCGACGAGGAAAGGCAGGACGTTTTACTTTTTATTGACAATATTTTTCGCTTTATTCAGGCCGGCGCCGAAGTTTCCGCCCTGCTTGGCCGTATTCCCAGCGCCGTCGGTTATCAGCCGACTTTGGCAAATGAAATGGGCAGCCTGCAGGAACGGATCGCCAGCACGCCCAAAGGTTCCATTACCAGTATTCAGGCGGTCTATGTCCCCGCTGACGACTTAACCGATCCCGCGCCGGCCACCACCTTTGCCCACCTTGACGCAACGACTACCCTTTCCCGCAAAATTGTTGAGCTGGGCATTTACCCCTCGGTTGATCCGCTGGCCTCCAGTTCCCGTATTCTTGACGCTTCGGTTGTTGGTGAGGAACACTATAACATTGCCCGCCGCACCCAGCAGATACTCCAGCGCTACAAGGAACTGCAGGACATTATCGCGATACTCGGCATGGACGAGCTTTCCGCCGAGGATAAACTCATTGTCGCCCGCGCGCGTAAAGTCCAGCGCTTTTTCAGCCAGCCATTTTTTGTGGCGGAAAAATTTACCGGTATTCCGGGCCGCTATGTGCCGGTCAATGAAACGGTCAAAGGCTTCAAAATGATCCTTGACGGCGAGTGCGATTCCATTCCCGAGCAGGCCTTTTACATGGCCGGCGGCATTAATGACGTGCTTGAAAAAGCCAATCAATAAACGAAAAACGAGGAAGCCCCATGCCCGCGTCATACACTTTTGAGGTACACACTCCCTACCGCCTGTTTTATTCCGGCAGGGTAGAATCGATCACGCTCACGCTCATTGACGGCGAGATCGGAGTAATGGCGAATCATTCCCGTTTTATTGCTCCGGTGGTCAGCTGCATACTCCGCATAAAAGACGCCAAGGGCCAGACCTGTTCGGCTTTTATTACCGAAGGTATACTGGAAGCGAAAGAATTCAAAACAGTCCTGATGGTTGACGCCGCCGAATGGCCCGAAGAAATAGACGCCTTTCGCGCCCGCACGTCGCAGCAGCAAGCGGAGGACAGCCTTAAGCAGACCATGCTGAAGTTTGAGAGAAATCGCGCAAAAGTAAAACTCCGCCGCGCCGAATACCGGCTAAAAGCGTTTGAATTGCAAAAAATAACTTGACAGTAGAGGCCAAAGGAAGTAGGCTAAAAGAGAGTGTTTAACTGACCTAACATGGATGTAACATGGAATAGCGAGAAGAACCGAATAAACCTGAACAAGCGGCATTTGCCTTTATCGCTTGGGGGGCTGGTTCTTGATGATGAACTGCGTATTGAACGGCACGATGATGAACACAGTACACCGGAGCAAGATCGTTGGCAGACAATCGGGTTGGCCGGAAAGGTTCTCTTCGTGGTTTATACAGAGGCTGGGGAGATACCCCATGTTATTTCAGTCCGCTTGGCGGATATGGAAGAAAAGAGGTTATATAATGGCGAACGTGATTTACAGGCGTCCGGCTGGTACAGGGTTAACCCCGGAAGAACTGGCAATGCTGGAGGAAGCTGAGAAATACCCGGTGGTGTATGACGAGGATAGTCCCAAGCTCAATCCGGCGCAATTAGCCCAATTCCGTCCCGTCCACTATGCCTCAATGGAGGAACGGGCAAAGGCAATGAAATGGCAAAATGCTCCTGCTATAGCAGTATCAGGGTAGCTGCCGAATAGCTCGTAACCATAATTACTTAACTATCCTCCCGACCCTTTCCAGCAGTTCGGCTTTCTTGCACGGCTTTCTGATGTAATCAACCGCCCCCATTTCCTGCGCACGGGCTCTATCCGCTGGATTATCCGACGCGGTGAAAAACGCCATCGGCGTATCATGCAGATTACTGATACCTTTAATCCTGCCGTAGGTATCCCAGCCGTCCATGCCGGGCATTATTAAGTCTAACAATATTAAATCAGGTACCAAGCCTTGGAAAAATAATGTTAACGCTTCTTTCCCTGACTTGGTAGTGATAAGCTCATACTGCTGTTCCAGCATTCCTTTCACCATCGTCAAATGCGTGGCGTCATCATCAATCACCAATATTTTT
>DBDM01000015.1 GCA_002293585.1 Bacteroidales bacterium UBA932 | reverse complement strand
CCAGCACATTTTGCAAAGCATCGGGGGTGTGCGCGTAGTCCACCACAACAGTGACGCCGTTTTCGCCGCGCACGTATTCAAAGCGCCCGGCCACCGGCTCCATAGCGCTAATCAAGCGCAGGGCCTCGTTATTGTCCACGCCCAATAATTGGGTCACCGCATACACGGCCAACACATTATACGCATTAAATTTTCCGATGAAGCGGGTCCACATTTCCGCACCGCCAATGTTCAGGTGCATCCCTTCAAAAGTGTTTTCGATGATGCGGCAGTTGAAATCGGCAGGCGTACGGAGANNAATTAAAGTCGGCAGGCGTACGGAGCGAGTAGGTTTTTACCGTCGCTTTGGTATTTTGCACCATCACTTTCCCGTTGCGGTCGTCAATGTTCACCAAAGCGAACGCGGAGGCCGGAAGATGATCAAAATACATTTTTTTCGCCTTGATGTATTCTTCAAATGTTTTGTGGTAATCGAGATGATCATGGGTAATATTCGAGAATACCGCCCCGTCGAAATGCAAACCCGAAATGCGATGTTGCACTATGGCATGCGAGCTTACTTCCATAAAACAATGGGTACAACCTTCCGCTACCATATCGGCCATCAGGTGTTGTATCCGGATGGCGTCGGGCGTAGTACGCACGGCTTTCACTTCCCTGCCGTCAATATAATTCACTACGGTAGACAGCAGGCCTGTTTTATATCCCAACGAACGGAACAAACGGTAGAGCAAAGTCACCGTAGTGGTCTTCCCGTTGGTACCGGTGATGCCTACTAATTTCAATTGTTTGGAAGGATGCCCGTAAAATTCGGCGGCTACTTTTCCCATGTCGAGATGTGTGTCGGCTACTTGTATATAGCAGGCCGAAGGACGGAGCTTTTCCGGCAGGCGTTCACATAACACCGCCGCTGCGCCTTTTTGTAGCGCCTCATCAATAAAGTCGTGGCCATCGGCCAACGCCCCCTGCAAGGCCACAAATAACTGCCCGGGCGTAATATCACGGGAGTCTAAGCCGACACTGTTGATCTCCCGGTTGGCATCGCCTGTTATTTTCAACGGCGTTAGCGGTTTTATGAGTTGTTGCAGGTTCATATCTTTTTTTTCTTTGCGGACAAGGGCAAGCCTTGTCCTTACTTGTTATTCTCTGTGGACAAGGGCGAGCCTTGTCCTTACTTATTTTAGTTCTATGTGTATGGCTCCTCCTTTGATTACTTGTGTTCCGGGCGGCAGCGATTGTTTTACCACATGCCCCGATCCGCTGAACGACACTACCCATCCCTGATTTTCCAGCAGGAAGAGGGCGTCTTTCAGGCTCCGGCCAATCACCGATGGCAGGTCGCCGCTATTTACTTTCGCCAGCAACGGCTTTTCGGCGTTATCGGCAATAAGGTCGGCATACATGGGCGTTCCGCGTTCGGGACGGACTTCTTCCGCCCATTCGGGATGCGATACAAAAATTTTATCCGCTATCTGTTTAAATACCGGCGCTGCCCAAGTTCCCCCGTAAAAATTGCTTTTCGTTTCTCCGGTATATAATACCACTATCGCCGAATAGCGGGGATTGTCGGCAGGAAAAAACCCGGCAAATGAGGCCTGGTGTTTCTTCATACCATCCCTGCCATATCCGCCATTGTATGCGATACGCGCCGTGCCTGTTTTTCCGGCAATCCGGTAACGTTCGTCGCGAATGTGTGTACCCGTACCACGTTCTATCACGCCTTCCATGGCGCTGTACACTTTATTCAAAGTGGATTTTGAACAAACAGCGCTACTGATCACATCGGTAGAAAATGTTGTTATGCTTTCATCTCCCTGCTTTAATTCTTTTACGAATTTAGGTTTCACCATACGGCCGTTATTGGCTATAGCATTATAAAGTGTAAGGGTTTTAATGGGTGTCAGCAGCACCTCGTAGCCCATTGACATCATGGGCAACGACAGTCCCGACCACAATTTATCGCCCGGATAGCGGATCTGCGGCGCCGCTTCACCGGCAATCTGTAAGCCTATTTTTTCATTCAGTTTCATGGCGTAGAGCTTGTCGACGTACTGGCGCGGATTTTCCTTGTAATAATCCACCGCCATTTTGGCAAAGCCTACGTTAGAAGATTTTTCAAATACCTCTTGAACGGTGATGGTGCCGTAACCTCCGGAAGTCACATCCGTAAAAGCAGTTCTGTAGTATACCCATCTTCCTTTTTCGGTATCTATTATATCCTGGAGTGCCACTTTATTGTCTTCCAACAAAGCAATGAGCGTGTATAATTTAAACGTGGAGCCGGGTTCGGTGGCCTGACCAATGGCATAATTAAATTCTTCGGCGTAGGTTCCGTCGGGACGCCGCCGCATGTTGGCAATGGCGCGTATCTCTCCGGTTTTTACTTCCATCACCACAGCGCAGCCTGCCTCAAACACTGTGGAATTGGCCAACTGGTCGCGCAGCGCCGTTTCAGCGGCGTCCTGTATATCAATATCAAGTGTAGACACCACATCCATACCGTCTTCCGGTACAATATTCGTGCTGCTATTGACAGGTTCCCAAGCGCCGCCGGCAATTCTCTGTACCATGCGTTTTCCGGGCGTACCTTTCAGCGCATAGTCAAAAGCGCCCTCTATACCTACGCTCACCCCCACCTCATTACTCCGGCCAATGGTACGAAAGGCCAAACTCTTGTAGGGATAGGTGCGCGTGTCTTTTTTTTCCGCTATATAACCGCCGCGGTTACGGCCTTTTTCAAAGATCGGAAATTTACTTACGTCCATCAGTTCCGTATAACTGATCTTACGGTCGCCCAAGCGGAGATACTGTTTTTTTTGCTTCCTTCCGTTACGCAATAACTTTTCGTAAGCTGCGGCCGATTTATCACGGAATAAATTCGACAGGGCGGCGGCTAATTTGCCTACGCCGGGATTAAACACGCTGTCGGCCGGCACCGTGCAGTCCATATAAAGATGATAATAAGGCAATGAAGTGGCCAAAATACGGCCGTCGTGAGCTAAAATATCACCACGTTTAGCCAATAATTCTTCTTCGTCAAAGCTGATCTTCGACGCTTTCTCTTTGAGTTCGGCATTAAATTGCAAGACAACAGCCTTACCCATTATCCACAGGCCAAGCAGCACTACAACGATGTAGGCCGGAATGGCGCGTATCCAAATGTTTTTAGGCTCTTGCATTTTATTTTATTTTAATTCTTTTGGGCGGATATTGCGGTTCACGGATCATCATATTACGCAGTCCGATCTCGCGGGTGATCTCGGAACGGCGGCTCAACAACATGAACTCCGACGAGCGGGTGGNNAATTCAATGCGAAGACCGGTCAGTTCCAGTTCCAACCGCCGGGCTTCATACACCGTTTTCTCCATGTAGTATTGTATGGCCATGTAGGCCACAGCCAAAGCAAAAAGAAAAAGTATATACCCGCGATGTTTTTCGATCAGCTTAAACAACGCTTTTCCCGACACCAGGTCTTTTACGACGTTGGATTTACGAGGAGGGTTATTTTTTATTTCTTCTGCCATTAATTATTTTTTTTGTGCGACACGGAGTTTGGCGCTACGTGCGCGGGTATTACGCTGTATTTCTTCTTCGGAAGGCACAATTGCTTTTTTAGTGATCACTGTAAACAGCGTTGTTTCTTTTCCGAAAAAATCTTTTTCTACTTTTCCTGCAAGGTTTCCCGACCGCATAAAGTTTTTCACCAACCGGTCTTCGAGCGAGTGATAGGTAATTACCACTAAACGACCGCCGGGTTTTAAGAGCCTCAGCGATTGTTCCAGTAATTGCTCCAAGGCTTTCATTTCGCCGTTCACTTCCATGCGCAAAGCCTGAAAAACCTTTGCCAGGTATTTATGTTCCATCATCTTCGGCGTACAAGGCTGCAACACGTCTACCAGATCGCTGATATTTTCGAGCAATTTATTCGCCCGCGCCGACACCAATAATTTGGCCACACGGCCGGCATTGTCCACTTCACCGTAAACGCCCAGTATATAGCGCAGTTGTTCTTCGGAATAAGTGTTGACCACCTTAGCTGCCGTCAAAGAACTCTTATTATTCATCCGCATATCCAGCGGCGCCTCAAAACGAAAAGAGAAACCCCGCCCGCCGGTATCGAACTGGTGTGACGAAACACCCAAATCGGCCAGCACACCATCCACTGCTTCTACTCCTTCATTGCGCACTAATCCGCGTAAGAACTTAAAATTATTTTGAATCAGGGTAAATCCCTTTTCCTGTATTCCATTTACTGCCGCATCACTGTCGCGGTCGACCGCTATCAAACGCCCTTTTCCTTTGAGGCGCGCCCATATTTCGCGGGAATGACCGCCGCCGCCGAAAGTAGCATCCACATATACGCCGCCGGATTGTACACAAAGCGCATCAACACTCTCCTGCAGCATCACGGGAACATGATAGGCTTCCTGCATTGCACCTCCCGCTTTTATTGCATCAATTTATCGTACAATTCGGCAAACTCCGCCTCGCTCATACCTCTGTCCGCATTTTCTTTGGCACAGAGTTTAATTTTAAAGTCAAGTCCCGTAAACACCACTTCTTTCTGTACACCGATCATTTCCATCAGGTATTTCGGTATAAGTATACGCCCGGTCTTTTCATCGGGCGTCACAATGGCACGGTAGCGGTTGAACATTTCCCAGGCTGCGTTGCCGTGACGTGTCAGCGGGTTCATTTTCGCCCTTACTGTTTCCGAATGTTTGCCCCATTCTTCCAGAGTAAATATTTCCAGCGAATTACTATACACATCTTTATGCACCATATATTGTGTAGTCAGCGATCCGGACTGTGCACGGAGTTCCGCGGGGAACACCATACGGCCTTTGTCGTCGAGCTTTGCAATATATTCACCTACAAATAGCATAAAAATGTTGAAGATTTCATAAAATTGTTCAAGGACAAAAGTACAAATTTTCTTCCACTTCCATCCACCAAACCCCACTTTTTTACACCAAATCGTCCAAAATACAATTTAACACTCTTTTAATGAGCGAATTAAGTTATTAACAGAAAATAAAAAACCGCTGTCATTCGGTATGGACAGCGGTTTAACTTTAGATTTCCGGACTAATGCGCCACCAAGATAGTGCGGGCGTCCACCAGTTCGTTATTACGCAGCAGTCGAAGCATATACAGGCCGTCGGGCACGGCAGAAACATCCAGGTCGAAAGCTGTATCGAAGTCCGGCACCGTCTGCTGCAATGCTAAGGCGCCCGTCGACACGCTTATCAACTGCACATTGCATTGACCCGCCACACCGGAAATGCCGGAGGACTGCATGCCAGTCATGGTTTGCACTGTACTGCCGGTTTGCAGAGTTGCAGGCTGCACCTGCGGCTCAATGTGCAAAAGGGACGACACGGGGTTGGGATAGGCATTGTAAGTAGTCAAAGGAGCACTATATATCTCAACCCATCCCGAAACAGTGTAAGTAGCCGACAGGATTTCACCACTGCAAGTCCGGTAGCTGCATGTTACATTCGCCTCATTGACGCCATGCAAACTGGGTTCAAATTGTAAAACCGCACAACAGGGACCAGCCGGAATATCAGGAGGATCATCAGGAGGCGGAGGAAAATCAGGAGGTAAATCCTCACCCGGCGGAAGATAATCCAAAACCCCGTTGAATCGCATAGCAGGACTATTAAAAGAGGTATCAGGCTCTGCAATAGCATCATTACAAGCAACGCGATTCATGCAGGTATAATTATCCAACAAAGGACGGTCCACTGCACCTCCTTCTATACAGGGAGTTATTTCTCCATTATCAGTATGCCAGTCAACATTAATCCAGCCTATTTCCCGGCCCTCCTCATCCCGTGCAGACAGTGCACAGTATTTCACTCCGTCTTTCCACCATACCCCTACCACATGCAAGGTAAGGTTCGAAAGGGACGGAGGATCAACAACAACCTGTTTGGTATAAGTGAACCGTTCACCGTTATAGGTAAAAGAAACCGAAATCTCGGCCGGGCCGGGATATTCCCCTTTAACCCAAATAGCCCCCAGCGTGCTTACTATACACAGTCCGCAACTCGTTGACCATGTCACGTCCTCAGCCCCTGAAGGTAATTGGCTAAAAGAGAACGGCCATACCTGGCAGTCTACTACAGACGGCCCCTCAAGAACAGGTTGACATGCCCAAATAGTCTTATGTATATTTATCCCATTCACCACCGCCGTAAGAACACCAGATTGTCCATTAATCCCGGTAGTTGCTACCGTGGCCGATATGGCATTAGAAGCAGTAATCGTGAAAACATCGGAAGGNNAACCCATATGTTGATTCAGTGTTTATAATAGGAGGACCTATGATAGAAGGGGCTGTAACAGCACTATTGTAACCTTTTATATTTAACGACGGATCGCCTAATAAATTATAGGCTTTCATATATTTTCTATAACTAAAAACAGATCTCCAATAACGGTGCATACCCAAGTTAATCACTTCGCCAAGGAGGTCTTTATCTTTAACAGTGCCGAGTACTGTCGGTTCAATTATATTGTCTTGAAAGGTTGTAGTATTAATCGAAGAACCAAAAAATGCAACTCCTCCCCTCTCCTGATTTATCCACGCTCTTCCTATGTTACTATTATCTACAAAATTTCCTGTCTTACAGGCAAAGGAAAAAACCAAAGGATACACGCTATTGGTACTATTTGATAGAAAACTACCATTAATGCCACCAGCAAAAGTTTCTACTGCCATAGAATAGATACTTCCATGTCCGGAATACACAAAAAATAGCGGATTATCATTTAATGCGACACGAACATCAGTCTCACCCGGTTTATACAATTTTTGACAAGCGTAGCCTAAGGGATTGAAAATTTTATCAATTATATCGTCATGTTCTCGTCGAAATTCGCGTTCCATATATGCTTTTGCTATATGACAAAAAATATTCAAGAAAAAACAACTACCACCGTCACTACCCGATATGAACTTGGCTTTTTTAGGCAACCGTGCCAAATGTAATTCCATATACATCGTTTTGTCAATAATATGCTGTAAGTCTTCCGGATTTGAACATGGCCAACGGCCTAAAAACACATCGGATATCATATCGGTGCCGTCTAACAATGTATAATGTAAATCGGTAATGGGATTATCAGGATTATCCCCGGAATCATCACCGGCAGAAGCCGGAATTCGACTCCCCACCAGCAATACAAAATCAGGACGTGTAGCATAATTGTTATATTGTGCTTGCAGGTAGTTTTTAATTGCCGACGGGGTCGTCCCGGTAACACCGGTGTTTACAACCGTCACATCAAAGCCCAGCACACACTTGTAATTAGCAAATGAGGCCAGGGTGCCTTCTAATTCCGGGGAAACAATCATCAAATATCTTCCGCGGGATACGGGTCCGGCAACGGCAGTTTGTGCAGCAGGTACATAATTTTCAAAAAAACCGGACAGGTATGAATTTTTGGCAGGAGAGTTATATGGTGGTTCTTCTACTGATAATGGGCCTCCCGATATCGTGTAGCTAACTACAAAACTTGCCTGTTTGAGTACCTGAATTTGATTGACCGACGGATTATAGGTAAATGGCAGTATGGAGAGGGCTATTCCGCGTTCGCCGAATGCAATATAAGGGTCAGACAGTAGGTGTGTATAGTTATATAAGCTGCCAGAGGACAAATAATAGGACAGATTCTTTTGAAAATCCGGTAAACTATCCATAGCCGGAGAAATCTCCTCCTGCATCGGGACTATTTCTCCATTCAGGGATAAAGTTTCCGTCACTGCATTTAGAACAGTAACCGTAAAATCCGTTGCATTTTTCGGAATGTTCAGGTCAATGGTTAACTGGGGAAGAACAGGGTAACCAACATTATAGATATAGCCAAAACCATCAATAGCTATGTGTTTATAGACTGTTGCAGTATCATACAGGGAAAGAATGGTGTCCTGTACGGAAAAGGCAGGTAATGTAAAATCAACACTGATATTGTTACTGTTGTTCGGAGCATTCACAATAGTTGACTGTGCCCTCGCCATATATACTGANNACAGATGATTAAATATTTCATTTTCCCTTTATTATCTTAGATTAGTGGTTTAATTACCGGTTAATACATTTCCACAGGAAATCATTCTGTTGATCATAAAATTCGGTAATGCCCCGGCCTCTAATAATTAGAGCACGGGATACTCTTGCTTGCGGGTTTTCAAGGACGACCCTCTCTCCAAAAAGAGCAGCATTTTTCGGATCAAAAGGATCTTTCCCCGCTTCCGCATATGAATACAAATAACTATCGCTTAATTGAAAGGAGATATATGACTTGGTACTCGCTTCTATTATAATTTCTATAGCTGTCTGTAAATTTGTTTTAAGCGCATAATAATAGAGTATTGGCGACTCACAAGCACATTTAGTACACCAATCACCATCTATGGAGTGATCCTCAACCATCTTACTCGTAGTAGTCTCAAACGATATCGTATCATTATGCTGGTTTACAAATGACAGGGTATCTCCCAACCGGTAAGGGCAGTAATCAGCCAAATGCTTCGGAAAGCCACGACAATCTTCTCTTGCGCAAGAATAAACACTCCCCGCCAATACCAGTGAAAATACTGTAAGTTTTAAAAGGTTTGTTTTCATAAGTTGTATAATTTTAGGTTTAGATTAATCCAGAATTTCTAATGTAATATCAAATCGCCCTTCAGTAATATGTACCATAGAATCGCCGATAGGATTCATAAACTCATTTGAACATTGCCCGTCAAAACTGAAACGGCCGGAAACAATTAAATTAACAGGGTCATATTTAGCCAAGTACACTACGCCATTTTGTCGTGACACAAAACAAGCACAACTTTGACTATAGTCATATGGGTAATAATAACATAATTCCGGTACTATTTCTTTATTGCTATCAGGATTTTTAACCACAATATGCATACTGCCCTCAGGGTTGAGATATGAATGTATACAAAGTTCCTTACTTAAATGAGAATAAGTAGCGCTAATTCGCTGAGCCATCCCAGGCATCCCGGGGGCTTTTCCTTTTACAAATAATTCACCATTGATGTAGCATCCAAAGGTGTTTTTGCCTTCCTGTGTTTCAGGAGGCAGGGTGTGCAGGTCTTCTTTTTCGCATTGACTCGCGGAAAACAGCAGCAGTACAAATAAAACGGAAAGAAATGTTTTTGTCGTTTTCATAGTTGTATAATTCAATGATGAAGTAATTAAGCGCTATTTTCTACAAA
>DBDM01000077.1 GCA_002293585.1 Bacteroidales bacterium UBA932 | reverse complement strand
GTGGCGGCCGGTATCTTGCTGGGATTCTTGTCGTAACGTATATTATTAAAAGTATAGAACCGCGGAAATGCTTGTGTATTTTCGCGGTTTTGCTTTTTTATAAAGATAAGGGAGCGAATATTACCTGTTATTCAAATTATTTTCTTACCTTTGTCGGCACATCATAATACCCTTCGAACTTTGACACATCAACTACAAGCTGGATATCTGGTAGATAATATATATGAATATTTATCTAAAGACTTCGAAAGCGAGAAAGTTAATGGCCTTCTCCGACAACTTTCTTTTTTTGAAGCGGATATTNNATATTTTGTGCGCACACGCAAAAGAAAAATACCGGCCACATCCCCTAATCACCGTAGCGCGCAATTTATTACTGCGCGGACTGCCCACGCGGTCATCCTGTTTTTTGGACAAAGCGCTAACCGCCGGGGAACCGGAATTTTCGCCGTTGCTCTACAAGGCTTTGCATATCATTGAACCGCGGATATCTGTCGACCCCCAGTCGCTGCAATCATGGGAAAGTCATTTAGGCAGTGCTTTTGAAGAAGATTTTTTATATCATCGGTTGCCTGCGATCGCCCCTTGGTGGCCGCAGCTGCTGGAACCACAGCGGGAGCTGGAAAGCATTTTGCGCTTTGCGGTGGCGCCGGCCGAAGAAATGGATAAATTCTTGAACGGGTCGGTGGAATTGTTTAACGAACAACGTACCGATTTTTCCATTGAATTTCCTTATAAGATAGCGGATAAGTGCGGATTAGTGATAGAGATCGACGGCGGTCAGCACGCCACGCGCAGTCAAAGCCACGCCGATGCTAACCGTGATGCCGCCGTATTGAAGGCCGGGTGGGCGCGCACTTTACGGATCAAAACGGCGGAATGGAAAGCGTTGGAACATAAACTCGAAGTGTTTAAGCGCTTGGAACAGGAAGATTTTTTTGCCATTATACGGCAAAATTATGAGGCGCCGCTCTACAACACGCCCGAAGGCTTGCAGGCGTTGACAATGACACTTGCACCCTTTGCGGTAGCCCGCATTCAACGGGTGGTGCTGGACTTGTTACTGGATGGACAATTAGATTGGAATGCCGGTGTGTGGAAGGTGGCCGTGCTGGAACGCGATGTGCCGTGCGCCCGCTTGGCCTTTGAAGATTTGTTCCGCACCTTGCAGACGCTTTTTGAGGCCAAAGGAGAAACCTTTACACCGCCGCAGGTAGACCTTTATGTAGACACTACGCCTGAATTTGCCGCCGTAGCCCCGTCAACTTGCAGTCCTGTAAACCCGTTAACTTGTAAACCTGTAAACTATGCAGCAACCTACGACTTATTCATTGATATTTCCGTATTGCAGCGTGGGTTATCGACTACTATTGATCATCAGCATATTGAAGCCCGTGTGCGCACACGCATCCGTTCGGCCTATTCGCCTAAGACCCGGCGCAGGTTTGTTACGGGACAATCCATTGCTTATGAAGCTCCGGTAGCGCCATTGGAACGTTTGCTGAACGATATTTTCCGCAAGCCGCATTTCCGGCCGGGACAATTGGACATTATCCGCCGCGCCCTCCGGGGTGAGCATGTGATCGGCTTGCTGCCCACAGGCTCCGGCAAGTCGCTGGCCTACCAGTTGCCCGCCTTGCTACAGCCCGGTATGACCCTGGTGGTCGACCCTATCAAATCCCTGATGAAAGACCAGGTCGACGGCTTGTCGCGTCATCGTATCGACTGTGCCGGATATATCAACTCCTCCCAGGGTGTTTATCACCGGCGGCAGGTGATGGAAATGATCGGAAGGGCAGGATTGTTATTTGCCTTCCTGTCGCCGGAGCGCTTGCAGGACGAGCATTTCCGGCAACAACTGTTGGAAGCGGCGCAGTTTAACCGCTGCTATTTCAGCTATGCGGTGGTGGATGAGGCGCACTGCGTGTCGGAGTGGGGTCACGATTTCCGAACGGCCTACCTGCGCTTAGGCGATAACCTGCGTAACTATTGCCTGACGGCTGCCGGAACGCCAGTGTCCCTGATCGCCCTTACGGCTACGGCTTCTTACGATGTGTTGGCCGATATTCGCCGGGAATTAAAAATAGACAATGAAGACGCACTNNTCGATCGTCCCGAATTGCGGTTTGAAGTGCGCGAAGTGCGCGCCCACGTCCACCCCCTGCAGGGTGCGGGCTATGATAACCGGAAGGTGGTAGCTTTAGCCAAGCAATATACCCTGTACCGGGAAATTTTACCGGAAATGGATCCCGGTGCCGGATTGATATTTTGTCCGCACCGCCGCTGGTTGTTCGGTGTGCAGGACAATGCCGCGGCCATTGCACAACGTCATCCGCTTCTGCATGTAGGCACTTTCATGGGCAGCGACGGCGATGAGGCCCGCGACGAAGCCAATGAGCGGGCGCAGGAAGCTTTTCTTTGCGGCGATACCAACCTGCTGGTGGCGACCAAAGCCTTCGGCATGGGCATCGATAAGCCCGATATTCGCTACGTCATTCACCTGAATTACCCCGGCTCCATTGAGAGCTACTACCAGGAGGTAGGCCGTGCCGGTCGCGACGGACAGTCCGCCGTAGGTGTTATTCTTTTCAACCGGCAGGAAGTGGTGGCACAGGATGCAGGCTACACCACCATTGACCGTGATATCTTAGAGAGCTTTCACCGCCACAGTTTTAAAGGCATAGAGAAAGAAAAACAAGTATTGTGGGAACTGTTGATGGAAATTACACTGGGCAACAAAGTGCGGTATAAAGGCATTGAACGCATGCTGCTTGATCCGGCGGTTCCAGAGCATTTTGTAGCAGTAATTCCTTTCAGTAATAGCGCGCCGGAACGTATTGCCGGACTGTTGTACAAAAATGGCTTGGACGTTACCGAACGGCAGGTATTCGAACGCCTGGAACGTTGCGCCGATGTAGACGAATTGATAGAACAGTTGGAATCCCTGTATTCTATTAGGGAACGTAAGGCTATACATGTGCGGTTACAGTTGTTGCGGCATGAATTGTCCTTGCACTTCGTGCGGGTGCGGCAGGTACACGATACCTTCAGGGCGGTGTATCGCCTGTCGGTGCTTGGAGTGATAGAAGATTACACAGTGGATTACAATGCCAAAACCATTGCCGCCCGTATCAGCAAACAAGTTGATGGTTATTACACGGAACAATTACGGAAGTATTTATTGCTATACAATAGTCCTCAAAAAGTGGAAGAATATATCAATCAGGTGGCTTGTGGTAAGGGAAACACAGAACTGCAACGCTGTCTGGGCTTTTTAATCCGGTTTATTTATGACAACATAGCCGAGCAGCGGCGTGAGGCCATCAGGGCGATGGACGAGGCTTGTCGCATAGGCTTGCAGGAGAATGGCAGCGAGCGGTTCAGGGAATATGTAGACTTATACATGAACTCCAAATATGCCCATCCGGCCTATTTGCCCGCCGATACCGACAATGGCTTATCGGCCGACTTCGCCGTGGTGTTGAAGTACATGGATATGGTGGCGGACGA
>DBDM01000178.1:9514-10044 GCA_002293585.1 Bacteroidales bacterium UBA932 | reverse complement strand
ATGGACGACCACATAGCCGCCGACGCCATCGAGGCTTACAATGAACTCGGCAGCCCCATGGCGGTGATAGATGAGATGTTGATGCCTGCGATGGGCGAGGTGGGCGTGCTGTTCGGCGAGGGCAAGATGTTCCTGCCGCAGGTGGTCAAAAGCGCTCGCGTCATGCGACGCGCCGTCGATGCGCTCAACCCTTACATATCGAGCGCCAAGGCTTCCATGAAATCGGCCGGCAAATTGCTGCTGGCCACCGTGCGCGGCGACGTTCACGACATCGGCAAAAACATTGTTGGGGTGGTAGCTTCCACCGCCGGATGGGAGGTGATTGACCTCGGCGTGATGGTGGAAGCCGAAAAAATTGCCGACGAGGCACAGCGTAATAACGTAGATGCCATAGGGTTAAGCGGATTAATCACGCCTTCACTCGACGAGATGATCCGCGTGGTACGCGAACTCCAAAGGCGCGGCATGCAAATTCCGGTGCTGATTGGCGGGGCCACCACTTCGCGGTTACATACTGCGGTGAAGATTGC
>DBDM01000178.1:0-9495 GCA_002293585.1 Bacteroidales bacterium UBA932 | reverse complement strand
ATCATGGCTTCCCTCACCGGCTCCGACGCCGAAAAATTTATTGCCGGCATTCGCGAACAGCAGCAGATCGAGCGGGAGCTGCACAACGTCACCGCAGCTGCCGGTCAGCATGCGCTGCCATTGGACGAGGCACGCCGCAATGCGCATATCAAAAAAGCCGATACCATTACTGCACCCCAACGCTTGGGTCAAATGGTTTTCACCGGCTATTCCATCGCCGATGTGGAGCCGTATATCAATTGGTCTATGTTTTATGCCGCATGGCAAGTGCGCGGCAACGAGCAGAAACAGCAACTCCGCGAAGATGCGGAGAAAATGCTTCAACGTATAAAATCAGCGCATATCCTTCGTTTAGAAGGTGTAGCAGGCATTTTTCCGGCGCGGCGCGGTCGCGAAAATGAAGGTCCCGGCGCCGGCGACGATATTGTGGTGACCGGAACGGAAGGTCGCGAGGTGCGCCTGCCTCAGCTCCGCAGCCAGGCCACGGGGAAAAGCACCAATCCCTCGGTGGCGGACTACGTTACGAACAAGGCTCAGGACTACATCGGCGCCTTCGCCCTCACGGCCGGAGTCGGACTTAGTGCGTTCACCGAAAAACTACGCGCCGAAGGAGATAACTACAACGCCATTATGGCCAAGCTGCTGGCCGACCGGCTCACCGAAGCCTTTGCCGAGTCGGTGCACGAATTGATCCGCCGTGAGGCGTGGGGCTATCAACAAGGCGAAATTCCGCCGCAGGACGCCATGCGCGGAAAATACCGTGGCCGGCGCTTTGCATTCGGCTATCCCGCCACCCCCGACCATTCGCTCAAAGAAGAAGTTTTCACGCTGTTAGGCGTACAACAAACGACAGGAATGCGCCTGACCGGCAACTACATGATTGAGCCGGGCGAAGCGCTTTGCGGCCTCATGGTAGCCGATGCCGATGCCGAATATTTTACCCTCGGCACGCTCACGGAAGAGCAAATAGCGGAGTACGCCCGGCGCCGCAAAAAACCAACCGAAGAAATCAAGAAGCTGATCATTAAAGAATGAAAATAATAGACATCATCCACCGCGCGGCAAGCGAGAACAGGACGCGCTTTACTTTCGAACTGCTGCCTCCACTGAAAGGCGAGGGCACGGCCAACATTTTCGACGCTATCGACACCCTGGCGCCCCTCGATCCGGCCTATATCAACGTCACCTTCCACCGCGAGGACACACGCTACACCGAGCGTCCCGACGGACTGCTGGAACGGCATATTATCAGGCAACGCCCCGGCACAGTGGGTATATCTGCCGCCATAGTCAAACGTTACGGCATTGAGACGGTGCCCCATATCATCTGCGGCGACCTGTCGCGCTACGATATTGAGGACGCACTCATCGACATGGATTTTCTGGATATGCACAACGTGCTGGCGCTTAGGGGCGACGCACCCCACGGCGAGCGCCGTTTCAAGCCTCACCCGCAAGGCCATTCCCACGCCGACGGCCTTGTGGCGCAGATTGCCGGCATGAACCGCGGAAAGTTTATTGACGGCGACGGCCGGCAACACACCGATTTTTGTATCGGCGTGGCCGGTTATCCCGAAAAACATGCCGAAAGTCCCAACCTCGATGCCGATATCGAAGCGCTGAAACGCAAAGTAGACGCGGGCGCCGACTATATCGTAACGCAGATGAGTTTCGATAACGCCCGCATTCTCGACTTCATTGCCCGTGTGCGCAAAGCGGGCATCACCGTGCCCATCGTGCCGGGCATCAAGCCGCTGACAACGAAATCGCACCTCACCATTCTGCCGCAGACGTTCCACGTTGATCTTCCGTCTGAACTTGTAAAAGAGGTGGAGCAATGCGCCGACAACGCCGCCGTCAGGGAAGTGGGCACCGAATGGGCGGCAATGCAGGCGGCAGGCCTTAAAAAAGCAGGCCTCCCCGTCATCCATTTCTACTCCATGGGACGCACCACCAATATCGCAGAAATCGTCAAAAAAGTTTTTTAAAGTGTTACATAGCGAAGAAATAATAAAGAATTTATTTGAACACTGGGCAGGTTCCCCGGCCGAAAATATTATGGCATTGCCGCAAGCCGGCTCCAACCGGCGCTATTTCCGCATTAGCGGCGGCGGGAAGCAGGCGGTGGCTACCTATGGCAACAGTCTGCCGGAAAATAAAGCCTTCGTGGAAATAGCCCGTGTGTGCGCACACAACGGCGTGCCCGTGCCGGCAATTTACGCCGTGGCCACCGACGGACTGCATTACCTGCAGGAAGACCTGGGCGACACCTCGCTCTACAGCCTGCTGAACACGCCCGAAGCGCCCGCCCTGCTGCAGCAAGCCATGGAACAGCTGGCTTTCATGCAGGTGAAAGGGCTGCAAGGCTTCGACTACGCTTGTTGTTACCCGGCCGAACATTTCGACCGGCGCTCTATTTTCTGGGATTTAAATTATTTCAAGTATAATTTTTTAAAACTGACGAAAATCGACTTCGATGAAAAACGGCTGGAAGATGATTTTGAAACGCTGGCCGGCACCTTGTTGCAAGCCGATGGGTCGTTTTTCATGTACCGCGATTTTCAAAGCCGCAATGTCATGGTAACGCCCGACGGCAAGGTGCGGTTCATCGACTTCCAGGGAGGACGCTGCGGTCCGCCGGCTTACGATGTGGCTTCTTTTCTGTTTCAGGCGCGCGCTAATTTCGACGACAACACCCGCGCTACGCTGCTACGGCATTACCTCAACGCATTGGAAAAATTAACCAACGTTGACCGGCAGGCATTCACCCGGCAGGTATATACTTTCGCTTTTTTCAAAGGACTGCAAAACCTCGGCACTTACGGCTATCGCGGACTTTTTGAACATAAAGCCCTATTCCTGCAAAGCATTCCGCAGGCGCTCGCCAACCTCCGCACCCTGATTGACGAGCATAAGCTCGATCACCTGTCCACCGGCTATTTGTTTGAATTGATAAATAATAATTACGAATTACAAATTACGAATTACGAATTACAAAGGACGGGGCAAGAGACTGATTGCTTCGTGCCTCGCAATGACGGGGCCGACGAAGCAAACTCATCACTCATCACTCATCACTCATCACTCTTAATCACCGTCTCCAGCTTTTCCTACAAAGAGGGCTATCCCATTGACTACAGCGGCAACGGCGGCGGCTTTGTCTTCGATTGCCGCGGCATCAATAATCCGGGGCGCAGGCCCGATTTCAGCATGCTTACCGGTCGCGACAAAGCGGTGATGGACTACCTCGAAACATCATCGCGCGTAGGGGAATTTTTGCAACATGTTTTCGACACGCTCGACATCAGTGTGGGCAATTATATAGAACGTGGATTTACCAGCCTGTCGGTGGCTTTCGGCTGCACCGGCGGACAACATCGTTCGGTCTATTGCGCCGAACAAACCGCCCACTACTTATCGAAAAAACATGCGGTAAACATCCGCCTTGTGCACCGCGAGCAAGGTATTGAACAATTTATTCCTGCCGCCACATGAAAGCCATGATTCTTGCTGCGGGCTTAGGTACCCGCCTCGGCGCACTCACCGCCAACAGACCCAAAGCGCTGGTGGAACTCAACGGGAAACCGCTGCTGGCCGGTGTCATTGAGCGATTGAAAGCCGCGGGGTTTAACGATATAATCATCAACGTGCACCATTTCGCCGATCAAATTATTGATTACTTGTCGGCCAACAAACATACCGGTGTACAAATCACCATTTCCGATGAACGCGACCGGTTGCTCGACACCGGCGGCGGCATCAGCAAGGCCGCATGGTTTTTCAACGACGGAAAACCTTTCCTGGTGCACAACGTCGACATTATTAGTAACCTTGATCTGCAAGCGCTGTACCGGCATCACATCAACACACAGGCCTTGGCTACATTGGCCTGCAAGCAACGCACATCATCGCGTTATTTCCTGTTCGACGAACAACAACACCTCTGCGGCTGGGAAAATGCGACCACCGGCGAGCAAAAAATCGCACGTCCGGCCGCGACAATGCACCGTATGGCGTTCAGCGGCATTCATGTTATTCATCCTTCCATCTTCCAAAAAATAACACAAACCGGCGCCTTTTCTATTGTCGACACCTACCTGCAGTTAGCGCCCAATAACCCTGTCAATTGTTTTGATGTGGGCACGGCCGACATCACGGACGTGGGAAAACCGGAACAGTTACACCAATTGATTAAACCATGAACAACATCAACACCATTATTTTCGATCTGGGCGGCGTGCTCATTGACCTTGACCGCGACGCCTGTGTAAAAGCCTTTGAACAGTTAGGCCTGCTTGATGCCGACAAATACCTCAGTGCCTACATACAGCAAGGCATTTTTCTGGAATTGGAAGAAGGAAAACTGAGCAACGAGGAATTTTGCAATGCATTCCGTAAACTCTCGGTCAACAAACATATCACCGACCAACAGATACAGGACGGCTGGTGCAAATTCCTGCTTGATATTCCCGGCTACAAATTGAATATGTTGTTGGAACTGCGCAAGAAATACCAAGTGTTCATGCTGAGCAATACCAACCGCATGGTGTCGGACTTTTACACCAACACCCTTTTTACCAAACAAGGCCTTAGCATTGATGATTATTTCGACCGCCGGTATGTATCGTACGAAATAGGCTGCGTAAAACCCGGCCGTCGCATTTTTGAGCACCTGATCGCTGATTCGGGTATTCGTCCGCAGGAAGCGCTGTTTTTAGACGACGGCGAAAAAAATATCATGGCTGCAAAGGAACTTGGGTTCCAAACGTATCTTGTAGCTCCTAAAGAAGATTTCAGGCATTTGTTTCAATGAAAAACGGATTAAAAAAAATTCTTATTTTTCCCTTTTGGCTGCTCATCAGGTTTTATCAAATCTGCATTTCGCCATTGAAACCACCCAGTTGCCGCTTCACGCCCACCTGCTCCGAATACGCTATAGAAGCCTTGCAGAAACATGGGCCTTTCAAAGGATTATATTTGGCTGTACGCCGCATCCTGCGCTGCCACCCCTGGGGCGGACAAGGCTATGACCCCGTACCTTGAACGGGATTAAATAATTCAAGAATACAGCTTTTAATTTAAAAAAGATTTGTAACTTTGTAAATTAAATCATCATCATTATGATTAAACGAATCTCTTTTAAGCATTATAAAATTTTTAAAGAAAAGCAATCTTTAGAAATTAAGCCTATCACTATTATATTTGGGAAAAACAATTCTGGGAAAAGTGTTATTTCCAGGATGCCTATATTTATTGCATCGGCTATCAATGCATCTAAAACCACCAATATGCTTACTGCTGACAATGGTATTGTTTTTGGGACAGAACTAAAAGATTTGGTTTACGGCAAAGCAAATCGAGCAATTGAATTTGAACTAGAAAGTGCAAATAATGCACATAACTTATTGGTAAAATTTTATATTCAAAATGAAAAAACAGGACAAGTTCCGAAAATTGAACAGTGGAAATTTGATAGATCTATAGATTTACATGCAGAAAATGACAAATACATTGACAGCATAAGTAAAAACAAATATAATGTTAGTTTTCAAGGATTTAATCCAATATTTGATCAACAATGTGATTGGAAAAAGATTTTTTCTTTTGATACGGATTATATTGGGCCTGTTCGCGTTTTCCCTAACCCTGATTATCGCCAAGTGCCCATATCAAATATGGCTAAATCCGGAATAATAGGAGAACATACATATCAACAGCTTATTAATGATGCCTTAACAACTGAACAAAAGATCGTTAAAGCGGTGGCAGCATGGTATCAAGAAAACTTTGAGGGCTGGGCATTGCGCATAAATCAAGATAGGGCACCTGTTTTTCAAGTAGAAATAGAAAAAGAAGATTTAAAACAAAATATAACAGATGCCGGAATCGGAATGAGCCAAGTGTTACCCATTGTAACGCGTGCAAAAACCAAGTGCTTAAACGAAACATTAATTGTAATCGAAGAACCGGAAACACACCTCCATCCTGCAGCGCATGCTAATTTAGCCGAATTATTCCATACTTCACAACAAGAAGATCCCAATAAATTTTATCTGATAGAAACACATTCTCTAAATTTAATATTACGTTTACGAAGATTAGTAGCCGAGAAAAAACTTAACAAAAACGATTTAGCTATATATTACGTTGATTTTCTAAAGGAGAAGAACTGTAGTGAACTCAAACGTATTGATGTTAATGAAATGGGCAAAGTAAGTTTTTGGCCTGAAGGTATCTTTAATGAAACCCTTAAGGAAACTATTGGTATACGAACAGCTCAAATAAAAAATTCAAATAACCTATGATTATCGAATTAAAGTCCGATTTATTTGAGGATGTGGAATTCTCCGACTTAAATCATCTTATTATTACTCTCACATATAAGGGGCGATATGACATATTCACAGATATTACCAAAATACAATCTTGATCTTTATTTCAGAGACTGGATCAAGATTACCGAACCGAACTGGAACAACGCTTTAGTAGCTACATGACTCAGCAACAATTCACTTCGCGACCTGATTATTTTGTTACTCATGTGACAACACGCAACAACGAATTTACAATTCCTGAAGCAGACAAGTTCTTCAATCAACCAGTGAGTATTATTTTGGAAAATAATCTAAATGACGCATATTTTATTAAGGCCTTAATCAAACATTTTGATAAAGATGGGAAATTACAATATCACTTAGATAATGGTTGGATAACTTTTATCAACGGTGGAGGATGCACCAACATAGAAAATGCTATCAAAGCAATGATGCAATCATATACAAATATGCCAAAAGATGCAATGAAGTATTTAAGATGTTTCGTGCTCATAGACAGCGATAAGGAATATTATGAACAGCCTTTAAATGAACAAAAAAATCGCCTTATGACTTTTTTGGATAGTCACAATATTACACATCATTTCCTGGAAAAAAGAACAATGGAGAATTACATGCCTGATGAGGTTTTCCTTTGGTATAAAGAATATGATAAAAGCCTAAGAAATTGGGTTGATGCTTATATATATTTAACTGCTGAACAAAAAGATTATATCAATATATCTAAGGGATTGACAGAAAAAGCTGCCAATGGCCAACCTCAAGGTAGAGACACCTTAAATCCAAATTTACAGGAATTCTATTTATCTGTTTCAGATAGCAATTTTGATAAATTAAATACTGGTTTTACCCTAACAAATTTTAAAGCTGAATTTCCAAAAAATTATCTTGAAAACCACGCAGTACACGAAAAAAGCCTGTCAGAAAGAACAGAACACCAAAGAAATTCAAAAGAATTATCTGAGATTCTTGATAAAATAAATTATATGATATGAGTAGTAAATTAAATATAGAGCCACGTATTAGGAATCTGTCTCAATACTTAAATGACATAGAAAATGGTATTATTCAAATACCTGCTTTTCAAAGAAATTTTGTATGGGACAGAGATAAAATTAAGGACTTATTTGATAGCATTAAGAACAAATATCCTATTGGTTCCATACTGTTATGGCGACCTAATGCATCATCAATTGGTAACAATCAGGAAAAAATCGGGTCATACTATATTCAAAAAAAAGAAACTCAAACACCTACCACATATATATTAGACGGATTTCAACGATTATCTTCATTATTCGGATGTCTGACTAATCCCGAAAAAGTTAAATTAGAACGAGATAAAACCGAATGGAACGAATTATTCAATTTATATTATGATCTTGAGGAAGAAGTATTCTTATATTTGAGACCTAAAACAATACCTTTGCCATACCAGATCCCTGTCCACGTTTTAATGAATTCGAATGATTTTAGACAATATGCGCGAAAAGAATTTGACATAAAGACTAAAGACGAAGAAAAAATCGAACTATACTATGATCGTGCCGATAAATTATCAACCACATTCATAAATTATCAAATGGCCTCCATAGATATTAATAATGCCAATATTGAAGATGCTGTAGATATTTTTTCAAGAATTAATTCGAAAGGTACTATCATATCTTTCGACTGGGTAGTAAATGCGTTATCGTTAAAAGCTGATTTTAGATTTGGAGACGAAATTGACACATTATTAAACGAATTAAAAATCTATAACTTTGATAAAATTGATAGAAACGTAATTTTTCGATGTATACAAAGTTCTTTCGGAAAAATATATTTTGATAATACAGACATAGAAGCTTTGGCAAGACGTTCTGATTTTATATCAATTACACAAAGTACTCTGCCGAAAATCAAACGAGCCGTACAATTTTTGTATGAAGATTTATTGGTTGTAGATAGCAAACTGTTACCTTATAATATCCAGCTCGTTTTTATTATGGATTTTTTCAAAACTTACGAAGATCCAAGACCGGATCAATATCAAAAATTAAAAGAATGGTTTTGGATTACCTCTTATGCTAATTATTTCACTATTTATTCATTATCTAATCAAAGGAATGCATACAAGCATTTTCACGCTTTCTTAAAAGGAGAAAAAAGCTCACCTGTATTTAATGATAAAGAGGAGAGTAAATTCAGTACTGCTACATTTCCAATAAGGTTTTNNGGCATTAAAAGGAGTCCGTTCAAAGGCATTGGTACTATTCCTCCTAAATCATGCAAATAAAAACAAGAATATTAATTCTACTAAAATTCTTGACTACGTTATACAAAAAATTTCTCCAGATTCTTATGAGGCCGCCAATATCGTTCCAATATTGGTAACCAATAATAATGTAGAACTTTATAAAACTCCTGATTGGTTTAAAATTATTGAAAATTCACCTAGTGATTATTTCATTAGTAAAGAAATCATTGACGGCTATTATACAAAGAAAAATGATATAAATATTTTTGAGCAAAGAAGAAATTTAATCTCACAAGCTGAACAAATATTTGTTGAAGATTTAGGATTAGATTACTTATAATATTTTCACTTATGAAATACTTATTTTCTCTATTGTCATTCTTCCTGTTAGGAATGCCGCATAATATATCAGCGCAGTCGGCCGACTTCAATGCCGTGAAAAATACTGAGATCTACTTCTCCATTCTCCGTGAGTTGTCGCTTTATTATGTCGACAGTATTAAAGTCGACCAACTGGTGGACACCGGCATCGAAGCCATGCTCAACAACCTTGATCCTTACACCGAATATGTGCCCGAAGAACAAGCGGAGGCTTTTGATTTTGCCACCACCGGCGCTTACGGCGGAATGGGCGCGCTCATCCGTAAAGATACCAACGGCATACAGGTTACCGGCCCATACAAAGGTTATCCGGCCGATAAAGCGGGCTTGGTGCCCGGCGATTGCATCATCGAGATTGACGGGCACTCCACTAAAAACTTAGACATCAATAAAGGAAGCGACATGCTGAAAGGCCCTGCCGGCAGTACGCTCAAATTAAAGGTCATTAAGTTGAAAACCGGTGACACGACCGACCTTCAACTTACCCGTGTGCGTATTCATATTTCCGATGTGGTGTACTCCTGCATGATGAAAGACAGC
>DBDM01000208.1:858-8013 GCA_002293585.1 Bacteroidales bacterium UBA932 | reverse complement strand
TGATTGGTCTATGATGAAGCAACTGTCAGGGTGTTCCGAAATGAATTTGTCCAAATACGGTTTGTGGTGAACATTGCCGTCCGGATTATTGGGGTTGCACAGCCAAATCAATTCAGCGTCGTTATCTATTTGAGATAACGAAGAAACAAACGACAGCCGGTGTTCGTTAACGCGACAGGCATCTTCGTATTCGCTGAATGTGGGAATAATTATACTTGATCTCTTATTCCTGAATGCTTGCGCTATCAGGTAAATAGCATCAACAGCCCCGTTCGTCGCCAATATGTTAGCCGGTTGTATATCGTTTTTAGCCGCCAATAATTGAACCAGCGAGTGCGCATCGGGTTCGGGATAAGCATGTATGGAAGGGAGGCAGGAGCAAAGATGGTTATGCAGTGCGGAGAAATCCTGCCTGCCGTACATATTGGAACTGAAATTGCTTACAATTTCTTTTCCGTGATTATGTATGTCGTCACCGTGCCCGTTAATCATAAGCGCCCATTATTTTGTATACTGAATCCATATTTACATGATTGCGGATGTGGTTCGCCAGCTTGTCGTATTGTTCTTCTTTGAAGGCTTTGTAGTCGAAAGGCTTATCCGATAATTTGCCGGCGTAAGGGGCAAGGATATAATCTATCACTACCTGATTGTCTAATATGCCGTGTATGTACGAACCGAAGCATTTGGAATGAATATAGTAACCGTCTGTAGTTTTATCTTCCAATGTGTTGAGCGCAGAAGGCACGGCGCCTTTCACAGGAACCGTTGTTCCCATGTGTATTTCATACCCTTCACACGCTTCATCAAAATCCAGAAATTTGAATGTTACCTGTTTGGTTCGTTTCTCTCCCTCGATTTGAGTAGATACGGGGAGCAAGCCCAGTCCGGGTAATCGCGCTATATTACTTTCAATATGGGTGGGGTCGCACACTTCCTGTCCCATGATCTGGTAGCCGCCGCAAATGCCGATCACGGTTGCCCCTGCTTTATGGGCTTTTACAATGCTTTGGGCGACTCCGTTCTTGCGCAGTTCATATAAGTCGGACAGGGTGCTTTTACTTCCCGGTATCAGCACGATGTCGGCTTTTTCTATTTCTTCGGTATTGTTCGTGTAGTACAGATGTACACGCGGGTCACGCTCCAACAAGTTAAAGTCAGTAAAGTTGGACACGTGGCGAAGCAATACTACGGCAATATTCACCTTGCCGTGTGTCGCTTGCATATTTTTAGTTTGTAATGCAACGGAGTCTTCTTCTTCGATGTGTATATCCTTATAGTAGGGAATTACGCCGAGGACAGGAATGCCGCAAAGTTCTTCCAGTTTTTTTACGCCCGGTTCAAAAAGCCGGACATCACCCCTGAATTTATTGATGAGGATGCCTTTTATATACTTTCGCTCTGCTTCGGTCAGGAGCATTACCGAACCGTATACTGAGGCGAAAACACCCCCGCGGTCGATATCGGCCACAAGGATGACGTTGGCTTTAGCGTGCATGGCCATTGGCATGTTGACCAGGTCGACATCTCTCAAATTGATTTCCGATATGCTGCCTGCTCCTTCCATTACAATGGGGTTGAAGCGTTGCTGCAGGCGGTCGAAGGCCTTGTTTACTTCTTTGCGAAGTTCTTCCCGTCCTTCTTTCCGGAAATATTCATAAGCGCTTTGGTTGCCTGTGGGTTGGCCGTTTAATACTACCTGACAGATTTTCTCGCCTGATGGTTTCAGCAATAAAGGGTTCATGTCCGTTTCGCAGGGGATACCTGCGGCTTCGGCCTGCACGGCTTGCGCCCGCCCGATTTCCAATCCGCCTGGAGTGGCGTAGGAGTTGAGCGACATGTTCTGCGCCTTGAAGGGTGCAGGGTGATAACCGTCTTGCAGGAAGATACGGCAAAAGGCTGCTGCTATAACGCTTTTGCCGACATCACTTCCGGTGCCGGCAAACATGACGGGGTGTAGCTTCTTTTTTTCAGACATCTCTTCCCGGTTTTAACTGTTCGGCATCATCGAATGTAAGTATGGCGTTGACTAAGGTGGCCGCCAAATTGCTGCCTCCCTTTCTTCCTTCAATAATTAATTTGGTAATGTCTTTGAAAGGTTTAACCTGATGTTTGGATTCACACACATTGACAAAGCCAACAGGTGCAGCTACGATGCCCACAGGGCAAGCCGTTCCTTTTCTTATTAATTCGCAAAGTTCCATCAGTGCGGTAGGTGCATTGCCGAAAGTATACAGGGCATTGGGATGTTCTTCTACAGCCAAACGTATGCCGGCTTGCGTGCGTGTTATGCCTTTTGTTTTTGCCAAATCGGCGACGCGTTCATCGTGCAAGTAGCATTTCACTTCTATGCCCAACCGTTCTAAAGCCCCTTTGCGGATGCCCGAAGCCGCCATTGTAACGTCGGTGATGATGGTACGGACTTTCCCTTTGCTCAATTCATTGTAGAGTTTTTCTACCGCATTTTCATCCGTATAAAGCAGGTCTTCCATATCGAAATCGGCGGTGGTGTGTATGGCATGGAGCAAGGCCCATTTCTTACCCATGGGGATGTCCTTATGCTTCAATTCACGTGCTATGGTGCGAAAACTGCGGATCATAATATCCTGTCCGATGCCGGTGTCTTCTTTCGCTGTGTTTCCGTAATATCCGCGAGGCGTTATTATTTCATTATGATTGAATGTATACGACTGGGAATTGCCGATAATGACGATCGTAAACATATCTATAGCTTCGGGATCGAATGCTCCTAAGGTCGTGACTTTTACTTCCTGTTCTTCGCGCCCGGCCTGCCGGACATATCCTACCGGCGTTCCGGGGGAACGTTCTTTCAGGAATAATTCAATTAAACGATATAATTGCCAATACCTGCCGTTACTTTTCGGATTGTAAATAGCCGTAACGAAGTCGGCGGAGGCAGCGGCCTTAATGCGTTTTTCTATTTTATCCCAGGGGGTCATCAGGTCGGATAAGGAGATGAGGCAAAAGTCGTGCCCGATGGGCGCCCCTAAGAGCGCCGCCGCTTTCTGAAAGGCGCTGATGCCAGGTAGAACTTCCACCTCGACGGCGCTGTTCTTCTCTTTCTTCATTTCATAGACCAAAGGCGCCATTCCATAGATACCCGCGTCGCCCGAGCTGATTACACATACGGTTTTGCCTTCTTCGGCATAACGGAATGCTTCTTCGGCGCGTTCGCGCTCTTTTTTCATGCCTGTGTCTATACATAGCGTTCCGGATTTGACAATACCGGCTATGAATTGAAAGTAATATTTATAGCCGATGATAACATCGGAAACTCCGACAGCTTGTAAAACTGCCGGAGTAATATCTTCTTTCGAGCCGGGGCCGATGCCCGCAACAATTATTTTTCCTTTGTTCATATAAATATTCAGTGAAGACAAATATACAATAATTATTTGTCCGAACCAAGAACAGCAAAAAATATCCTTAGTTATTCATTGTTTTTTACTACTCTAAGCATGTCGAAATAATAGCCTTCGGCAATCTCCGCGCCTTTCTTTACGCTGCCTGATGCTATATCGTATATATAGATACAAGGGTTGCTATCAGCCGTATTTACGCCGATATAGGCTTTCCCGTCGATAACAACCGTACGTTGTGCAAAACGTCCGCCGCTATAAGCGATCTCTTGTCCGTTATATTTTAAGCGCTCTCTGGCTCCGGTGTTGAGGTTGATGATTGAATAGTAGTGGCTGTAGCTGTCAATAGCCGTTCCGGAAGCATCGTTGCGCGCATACACAAGGGCTTTTCCGCCTCCCAGGTATTGAACGGTGAGCAGCTTGCCGTCGGCGCCGGGATATCCTTCGTAGTTGGCCTCAAAGTCGGTTTCCCCTTTCCGGATACGCAGTAAGTGACCTTCTTCCATACTATTAGCATCTGAAAATGTTGACAGGTAGAGATGTCCGTTTTCGTCATACATCACACAATTCTGCATCAATTCTCCATAAGCGCTTCCGGCCATTTCGCCGGCAAGGGTGTTCACTTTTTTGCTCTCTACAGCCATGGTGGAAGGATTGATCACTGCGACTAAGAACTTAGAGGTTGCCACGCCGCCCCGGCCTGATTTGTTTTTGCCGAAATAGAAGTAATACAATTTGCCGGCTTCTTTGTTATAGGTCAGGATACCGGAAGCGTTGAATACAGTCGCTCCTTCGGGCAGGGGCAGGTTCAATGTGCCTTCTGCGAGAATGCTCATGTTGTCCGCATTCAACTTTGTCCAGATAATTTGGTTCGCAGCTCCGTTGGCGGCCATGATGACCAGGGTCTTTTCGTCCAACCAGGCATGCGTGTAGCTGCGCACTTTGTAGGTGTTCTGCACGAATGGCTGTTCCTGGATCACGTTAATGGAATTGCCCACGACCTGCAATTTGGTAAAACGATCTTCCGAGCCGGGCACCTGGTAGTAGTACTTTCCCTGAACAATGGTTTCCATAGAGTACACATTGCTTCCGCTCCTGAACTCAACGCCGTCATTTTGGATATCAATCATTGTCGTTCCGGCCGTAAGCGTGTCAACGCTCTTCACGATGGTGCCGTCGCCCTGATTCATCCCGCCGTGTTTACCTACGGTCATAAAGATGTCGAAATGATAATCCGCTACTGTCGGGTTCGGATCAGGGTCGGGGCCGTTATCCTTGGAACAGGCATTGAAAAACAAGGTCGTTGTAATGACCGTGAACATACCGAATAGAAATTTGATTTTTTTCATTTTGATATAAATTATTAATTAATTAATGAATAATCTGAATTTGACGAAAAAAGAGCGGCCGGGCTTTTGCAATTTGTAGTTGTCATAAGCCGTTTCATCAAAGATGTTGGCGCATTCCAATGCAATGTTGTACCGTTCCCGGTTCCAGGAATAAGTAAGGTCGGCATTGCAGATGCGCTGCTCCGGAATGCGTGCCTTGCTTTCGCGTGCGCCGTAGGCTTCCCAGGTCAGGAAGTACCAATACACCCATTGGAAAGTGCCGCCTATGCGTAGTTTGCTTTCGGGCAGCGCTACATCGTGCCAGGTGTAGTTCGCCTCTGCATTGCCGAATAGCCAGGGCTGGTTGGGAACCCGGTTGTTGTACGTCGCCGAAGGTTTCCCGTCGGTTTTATATTTATTTTGGTCGCGGGCATCCTGATAACTGATGTTAGCCAGTAGTTGCAGTTTGTTTTGCCAGTTATAACGCACTTCTCCTTCTACGCCTTTGATGTGTACGCCCGGAATATTTTCATATTGCAGCGTGCCTTCCTTTTCCGATACCCTGGCCTGAATATAGTTGTCGGCATAGCGCAGGAAACCGTTGGCTTCGTAGTAGAGTGTGTGGCCGGATGCGAAATCCCAGGAGCCGAAGACCCCCAGGTTGATATTATTGCTGCTTTCAGGCTTCAACGCTACGTTGGCATACACCGTAGTGCCGTTCCCTAAGAGTTCACGCGTGAGGGGAAGACGCACGCTATGTTCGTAAGAGGCTTTTATAGACAGGTGCTCAGCGATAGTAAAACGGGAACCGGCGCCATAGCCTATGAAGTCCTGAGTGGTTGAACCGGTTACATTTTTGGAACCTGTTATACTGGATAAGTCGCTTTGCCGGATGTTCATGTAGTTGATATATTCCTTTACAAAAAAAGTATTATTCATTCTTCCTTTTAGCACAGACTGGTTGTAGCTGAGTCCCACGATATGTTTCATCAGGACGTCGGTTGAGGGTTCGAAGTCAGCATCCACATCGTCATAGCGGTCGTTGCTCATACGGTTCAGCAGGTAGTTTACATTCAAACTGTGGGCTTCATTCAACCGGTAGTCGAAGTTGGTGCGGACAATCGTTGCCGGACGTTTATAGTGACGCATGGAACGCGCCCGTCCTGTTATTTCGCTGCGTGAGCTTTCAATATAATTACCGTTCCAGTCGTATTTGCGGTAGGCCGTATCTACGGTCAAAGAATGGTCCCAGGCGTGTGAGAGGGAGGCGTTCAGTTGTAGTTTTTTGATGATGAAATCCCGTTTTTGATAACGGACGGAGATATTCCATGCATCCGATTCTCTCTCTGCCATGCCGTATACTTTACTTTGTATGGAGCCGGTTTGCAGCTCTTTGTTAATCTCCGCATAAGAAGCGGAAACGAAGAACGCATCGGCCCAGGACTTATTAGCAAAACCAACTTCAATTTGTCCGAACAGCGAGAAGTAATCATCATGAAAACGTTGGCGGTTGACCGGAATATATTTGCGGCTCGCTTCATCCCACACCTCAACGCCTTTCATCGTATAATCATTTTTAGCATAATTGACACCGATAACCGGCCGGATGATCAACCTTGTTTTAGGCGCTATAAATTGAGCGTTGAAGTCTGCTTTGTGTGTATGAAACGAACCGGCGCCGTAAGAAACGTCCAGATAATTACGTTGATTTTTTTTGGTAATAATGTTGATGGCTCCACCCAGCGCATCGGCGCCCAAATGAGCAGGAACAACGCCTTTGTATATCTCTACCCGCTCGATAATGTTCGTTGGGATATTGGCTAACGAAACGCCCGACCCCAGAGATGATAAGGGCACCCCGTCGATAAAATAACGGACTGAATTTCCCGACAGTCCGTTAATGGACAGATCGAAATCGGAACCGGCCCCGCCTTCTTCGCGGATGCGTACGCTGGCGCTGCGGCCTATTATATTGTTGAGGTTGGCTGAGGTATTTTGTATCGCTCCTCCGATTTGCAAGGCATTGACGGCAAATGAACTTTCCCGTACCTGTTGCACCCGGCTCTTGCCGTAAACGGTGGCTTCTTCGAGTTTTACTTCTTTTTCTTCCGGTACTTTCTCTTGTCCGTATAAACCTGTTGGGAGCAGGCTGGCTAATGTGATAAAAATAAATAAAAATCTCATGCTCAAATAATGTTTAACCATTTAAACATCATGAACTAAGATTTTTCAAAGCACATTGAGCAAACGACATCGAGCAGAAGCAAATACAAACAAGTTGCTAAAATGCGTTTATTTTTAGCCTTAGTCCACGAAAGCTTTATAACATCTGTTTTGGCAGGTTTTCTGACTTACTCTATCTTCGAACGTCCTTCCCATTCGTTACCGAACAGTGGTATTGAGTATTGTTCAAAGATTTTGGCAGAGCTTACAGCAGCGGGTCTGTT
>DBDM01000208.1:0-745 GCA_002293585.1 Bacteroidales bacterium UBA932 | reverse complement strand
GCCTCATTCCGGCTCCGGAAAGACCACTGTTACTTTGGGGTTATTGAGCGCCTTGAAGAACAGAGGGTATAAGGTGCAACCCTTTAAGTGCGGACCGGATTACATAGATACTCAATACCATGACCTGGCTTCAGGAAGTCAATCCATTAACCTGGATCTGTTCTTATCTTCCGAAGGGCACGTCAAGGAGCTTTATGCCCGGTATGCCTCGCAAAGTGATGTGTGCGTTACGGAAGGCGTGATGGGCCTGTTCGACGGCTACGACAAGATGAAAGGAAGCAGCGCCGAAATAGCCAAGGTATTGGGTCTTCCGGTGGTATTGGTTGTTAATGCCAAATCAACGGCCTATTCTATCGCGCCGCTGTTGTACGGGTTTAAGAATTTTGATAAAGATGTTAATATCATAGGCGTACTGTTCAATTTCGTTGCTTCGGAAAGCCACTACGATTTCTTGAAACAAGCATGTAATGACGCAGGGATTAAATCATTCGGCTATTTGCCGAAGTGTACGGATATAGAAATACCGTCGCGCCACTTAGGACTAAGCATAGAGAAAGAATATATGTTCGACGGCTTTATCGATAAAGCCGCTTCGATGATAGAAGAACATATCGACCTGGATGAATTATTGCTGTCGGCCCGGACACCCGTTAATACACCTGCTCCGCAAACACCCCGACTAAAGACTGCCTGTCCGGATAGCAAAATAGCCGTAGCATCAGACGAGGCCTTCAACTTTATATAC
>DBDM01000160.1:253-12994 GCA_002293585.1 Bacteroidales bacterium UBA932 | reverse complement strand
AGCAGTTTCAACGCTTTCGACATGTGGTTCTCTATGGTATTGGTCGATATATCTAATGCTTTGGCTATTTCCGCGTAGCTTAATTGCTGAAAGCGGCTCATCTCAAATACCTTTTTGCACTGTGGTGGTAATGCATCAATGGCTTTCAGTATTTCTCTCTCCAGTTCATTGTACAATACCTTGTTTGCCGTGTTCTCTACCGTACTTGGAACTACATGTGCATATTGTTGATGGTGTTCCGCACGGGTGTTGACCTGCTGTATTTTATTCAAACAACTATTGTGTACCATACGGTACAGGTACGATTTTACGGAAGTGCGTATTGTTATGTCCTTCCGCCGGTCCCACAATTTGCAGAACGTTTTTTGCACAATATCTTCCGCCTCATTCATGTCGCGTACAATAGAACAGGCGTAGCGGCACAACGGCTCATACCATATACTGAAAATCCGTTCGTATGCGAAATGGTTCCCATTGCGCAATTGTTCGGCAGTAAAATCTTTTATAATGGCAGGCTCACTCATACTTAAGCGAAATAGCTTGCAAAGATAGAGATTTTTAATCAATTATGCTAATCAACGTTTGCCGGGCTACCCGTTTTAGTATTAAGACAGTTGAACGACAGGTTGCCACTATTGTTTAATTTTTTGACGGCACGAAATTTTATTAAGTTGGAACTCAGTTGTTTTTTATTTCAGATTAAAATTTTTACGAAATTATTTTGCTATCTGAAAAAAACATATTACTTTTGCGCCCTGTTAACCTATCTATTAATTCACCTTTTAATCTTTAAAAATTTTGGAACCTACTCAAGCCGCCCCGTCTGGCGCTTATCCGTGCAACGACCCCAGGTCGATCAATCAATTATTGCGAAAATTTCAGCCGAAAGGGAAATATCGCCATAAAGTCGTCTTGTTAATTGAAGAATTGAGAACAATTAACATTGCTGTTCAATCTCAGGCATTTTGCATGTTGCTGCGAAGTGTGATGGAACTTTCGGCCAAAGCCTATTCTCTGGAACATGAAATTCAGATTGTCAAAGAAAATGGGAGAGAGAAGCCTTTAGTGGACTTATTACGTGATGTAGTCGCTCACATTGAAGTGCATAATGCCTATTATGCCCGGTTAAAATTATTACACGGCATTTTTGTCGAGTTAAAGCGTAAAGACGGCATATTGTCCCTTCCTTCCATGAACCAGGTAGTGCATAATCTCCATTTCTCTATTGCCGTGGGCGATATTTGCAGGTATTTTAATAATATTTTTCCGTTATTGAAAGCAATGAATTAAAGATTTTTTGTATCTTTGTACCCTATGGGTATGTATTTCAGTATACAAGAAATCATGACCGCCTTTGTGGTATTGTTTGCCGTAATTGATATTACCGGAGCTATTCCTGTTATTATTGATTTGAATAGTTCCGGACGGAAGGTGAATGCTGCCAAGGCAAGTTTATTGTCATTGATCATTTTGGTGGTTTTTCTTTTTGCCGGCAATGCGCTCCTGCGGTTGTTCAATACGGACATTGCCTCCTTTGCCATGGCAGGCGCTTTGGTGCTTTTTGCCCTGGCGGTTGAAATGACATTGGACATAGAAATTTTCCGCCATAACGGTCCGGAAGGTTATACCACGCTGGTGCCGGTGGTTTTTCCGTTGGTAGCAGGGCCGGGAACGCTGACCACCGCATTGACGCTGCGGGCAGAATGCAGTGTGGAAAATATCATCATCGCCGTACTCATCAATATGGTGATCGTGTATATTGTTTTAAGCAAAGTGAACTTTATGGAGCGCCTGATTGGCAAAGGCGGCATTTATATTATCCGTAAATTTTTCGGCATTATCCTGTTAGCAATGGCCGTGCGGCTGTTTGTTTCCAATTTGCGTATATTACTCGACTCCTAAGCCTTTCCCCAAGTTGTCATAATGGCCTGCATTTTCTGCGCTATGGCAGCCGTGCACAGGTTGCCTATGCTGCCTTCATGTGTGTGACGTACCTGCTTTGCGGCTTTGAAAGTGCCGTCGGACACCTGTTGCCCCACTTTCCGGTAAGCATCGCGGAAAGGCACGCCCTCTAAGGTAAGGCGGTTGACTTCTTCCACCGTAAACAGGTAATCATATTTCGGATCGTCCAAAATGTGAGGGTTGATTTGTATGTGCTGCAACATGAATTCGGCAATGACCAAACAATCTTTCAGTGTGGTAATGGCAGGGAACAGGGCGTCTTTCATCAGTTGGTAGTCGCGGTGGTAGCCGTGGGGCAGGTTGGTGGTCATGATGGTGAGCTCATTCGGCAGGCTTTGCAGCCGATTACATTTTCCGCGGATGAGTTCGAACACATCGGGATTTTTCTTGTGAGGCATGATACTCGAACCGGTAGTCAGTTCTTCGGGAAAGCTGATGAATCCGAAATTCTGACTGATGAAAATACAAATATCGGAAGCCAGTTTATTTAATGTAGAAGCAATGGACGCCATGCCGTAAGATAAGGCGCGTTCTGCTTTTCCGCGACTCATCTGTGCGGCAACGACGTTGTAGAGCATGCTGTCGAAACCCAGCAATTTCGTAGTCATGGCGCGGTCCAGCGGGAAGGAACTGCCGTAGCCTGCGGCTGAACCCAGTGGATTTTGATTGACCATCTTGTATGCTCCGGCGAAGAGTTGCATATCGTCGGTGAGGGCTTCGGCGTAGGCGCCAAACCACAGGCCGAACGATGAAGGCATGGCGATCTGGAAATGGGTGTAGCCGGGCATCAACACTTCTTTATGCGCCTCGCTGAGGGTTTGTAACCGTTGGAATAACTGATACGTCAATTGTGCGATAGCTTGCATTTCCGCACGCATAAACAGTTTGAGGTCTACCAGCACCTGATCGTTGCGCGAACGGCCGGAATGGATTTTCTTGCCGGTTTCGCCTAATTTCCGTGTGAGCATCAACTCCACCTGAGAGTGCACGTCTTCCACGCCGTCTTCAATAATGAACCCGCCGGTTTCAGCTACTTTCAAAATATCCTGCAGGGCAGCGGTTAGCTGCTCCGTTTCTTCTTTGGTAAGCAGTCCTATGCTTTGCAACATCTGCACGTGCGCCATAGAGCCGCGCACATCATGCGGTGCTAATTGCAGGTCGAGTTCGCGGTCCTGCCCCACGGTAAATTGTTCTACAAGTTGGTGGGAGTCCTTGCCTTTGCTCCAAAGTTTATTCATGGTTGAATGCTTTTAAAAATGCGATATATTGTTGAATGCCCTCTTCAATTTCTTTGATATAAACAAATTCATCGGCCTGGTGCGACCGTGCCGAATCGCCCACGCCCATTTTAATAGCGGGAAAAGTCATGCGTATGCGGTCGGAGGTGGTGGGCGAAACAAAGAGGGGAATATGTAATGCTTTAGCTGTTTGTACCAGCGGATGATTTTCGTCGGTGGATGAAGCCCTGTGTTTGGTGGAGCGCGGCGCCACATCACACTTTACGTGTTGCCGGATGATGTCGACAATTTCGGTGTTGGCATACCCGTCGGTGGGACGCACGTCTACCACAAAACGGCATTCGCCGGGCACTACGTTGTGTTGCGTGCCGGCATTGATTTGTGTGACGGTCATTTTCACCTCGCCCATCAAGGGTGAAGTGTTGGGGAAATGAAAATTGCGAAACCAGTTGATATCGTCGATAGCGTGGTATAAGGCGTTGTCGCCCTCACTGCGGGCGGCGTGGCCCGGTGTTCCGTGCGCCGTACAGTCGAGCACCATCAGTCCGCGCTCGGCAATGGCCGCTTTCATTTGCGTGGGCTCGCCCACAATAGCGCAATCAATGGCCGGTAATTGTTGCAGCACTAAGGCAATGCCGTTGTCGCCCGTCACCTCTTCTTCCGCCGTAATGGCCAAGATGAGGTTATAGTTCATTTTTTTATCGTAGTAATAACAGAAGGCTTGTATCAGCGCCACCACGGAGGCGCCGGCGTCATTGCTGCCCAAGCCGTACAGTTTGCCGTCTTTTTCGAGCGGCGTGAAAGGGTCTAAGGTGTAAGCCGCTGTGGGTTTCACCGTGTCGTGGTGAGAGTTGAGCAGCAGGGTAGGCCTTGCCGGATCGAAATGGAGATTGCGGGCGTACACGTTGTTCTGCAACCGTTGCGCTGCAACGCCTTTCGCTGACAAAAAATCAGCAATAATCCCCGCCGTCTTATCCTCCTCACGGGAGAATGACGGTGTGGCGATGAGTTGCTTGAGTAGGGCGAGGGCTTCCATATATTAAGTGACTAAGTGATTAAGAGACTAAGAGATTAGGGGATTAAGAGATTAGGATATTAGGGTGGGAGATTGTTGTTCCCCTATCCTGTAATACATTCTTCGCATGCTTGATCACCACTTCTTGCACGCCTGCATCAATAGCTTTGAATGCGTTGTCGATTTTCGGGAGCATGCCTGCGGTGATAATACCGTCCGCTTTCAGCGTGGCGTACGATGAACGGGTAATTTCCGGAATGACGGAACGCTCATCGTCGGGATTAGACAGCACGCCTTCTTTTTCGAAGCAGAACACCAATCGCACGTCATAGGTGGAAGATAAGGCTATCGCCAATGAGGAGGCAATGGTGTCGGCATTGCTGTTGAGCAGGTTCCCCTGTGTGTCGTGTGTAATGGCGCAGCATACGGGACAAATATCCTGTTGCAGTAAGGTGCTTAAAAATGTGTGATTGATTTGTTCCGGTTGCACATCGCCGACAAAGCCGAAGTCGATAGGCGCCGGCGCCCGGCGGACGGCAGGAATTACATTGGCATCGGCGCCCGACAGGCCAATGGCATTGCAGTGCAGCCGTTGAAGCTGTGCCACGATATTTTTATTGATCCATCCGGCGTATACCATGGTCACGATTTTCAGTGTGTCGGCATCGGTGATGCGGCGCCCTTCGTGCATTTGCGTGGGAATATTCAATTGCTCCGCCATGCGGGTAGCTAATTTCCCACCGCCATGTATCAACACTTTCGCTCCTTCGAGGGAAGCAAAATCCTGTAAGAATTGGGACAATGCCGCCTCGTTGTCAATGACGTTGCCGCCTATTTTGACGATATTGATTTCCGGTTTCATGTTAATAATTATCCTGCAACAAACGTTTAATGACTACCTGTGCCGATATTTCACGGTTGGCCGCTTCGGGAATAACGATGGATTGCGGACTTTCGATCACCTCGTCGGTGACAATCATGTTGCGGCGCACCGGTAAGCAGTGCATGAAATACGCATTGTTTGTCAACGCCATTTTTTGACTGTCCACCGTCCAGGCCCTGTCGGCGTGGATAACTTTACCGTAGTTCGGGTCATTGTAAGCCGACCAGTTTTTGGCGTAAATAAAATCGGCGCTTTCAAAGGCTTTGCGCTGATCGTATTCTACTTTGGCTTTGCCCACGAACTCCGGCGCCAGCTCGTAGCCTTCGGGGTGTGTGATTACAAAATCGTAGTCCGTGGCATTCATCCATTCGGCGAAGGAGTTGGGAACGGCCTGTGGTAAGGCTTTGGGGTGCGGCGCCCAGGTGAGCACTACTTTCGGCCGGTCGGTTTTCTTGTACTCTTCAATGGTAATTAAATCGGCAAAACTCTGTAAGGGGTGGCGGGTAGCAGCCTCCATGCTGAACACAGGCTTGCCCGAATGCTGCATAAACTGGTGGAGTATAATTTCGTTGTAGTCGTCGGCCTTGCTTTCAAACTGTGCAAAAGAGCGGACGCCGATGATATCGCAATAGGAAGCCATTACAGGAATAGCTTCGAGCAGGTGTTCCGATTTGTCGCCGTCCATCACCACGCCCCGCTGGGTTTCGAGTTTCCATGCGCCTTGATTTACGTCGAGCACCATCACGCTCATGCCTAAGTTCATGGCGGCTTTTTGTGTGCTTAGACGGGTTCGCAAACTGTTGTTGAAAAACAGCATCAGCAGGGTTTTATTTTTGCCGAGCATGTCGTATTTAAACGGATCTTTCTTGATCTCAAACGCTTCCTGCACTGCCTTTTTCAGGTTGCCGATATCGTTTACGCAAGTGAAATGTCTCATGATATTAATTTTTTAAATACATTTAAAAAACAGTCAATTTCTTTTTGGCTTACACAGAGCGGCGGTAACAGGCGTATGGTGCCACTGCCGGCATTGCCGGTAAAAATATGATGTTCAAATAACATTTTTTCGCGAATTTCCTTGACAGGATAAGGCATTTCAATGCCTATCATCAGTCCGCGGCCACGCACTTCCTGAATGCCCGGTATGTTGCGCAAGGCGTTCAGTGTATACTCCCCAATGTGTTGGGCATTGTCGATGAGCCGTTCTTTTTCCATCACTTCCAGTACCGCCAAAGCAGCGGCGCAGGCTAAGTGGTTTCCTCCGAAAGTAGTGCCCAGCATGCCGTGCACTGCGTTGATTTCCGGCGCTACCAGTACTCCGCCGATAGGAAAGCCGTTGCCCATGCCTTTGGCGGTGGTAATAATATCGGCGCGGATGCCTGCCCATTGGTGGGCAAAGAATTTGCCGGTACGGCCGTAGCCCGATTGTATTTCGTCAAGGATAAGCAAGGCTTGGTATTGGCTGCACAGGGTACGCAGCTTACACAGAAAAGCATCATCGGGCATGATGATGCCGGCTACGCCCTGTATGCCTTCGATGATTACCGCTGCATAGTCGCCGGTTTTCAGCGCTGTTTCCACTGCTGTGCTGTCATTCAGCGCAACGAAATCAACATGACTTGTTTTGTTGAAAGGCGCGATGATAGTGGGGTTGTCGGTCGCCGCTACTGCGCCGGAGGTGCGGCCGTGGAAAGCTTTGTTGAAAGCCAGTATTTTTTTCTTCCCGGTATGGAACGAGGCTAATTTCATAGCATTCTCATTGGCTTCCGCACCGGAATTGCATAAGAAAAGCGCGTGCTCATCATAGCCGGAGCATTGTCCTAATTGCCGGGCTAATTTTTCCTGCAACTCGTTTTTAACGGAGTTGGAATAAAAACCCAGCCGCTGCAATTGCTCCGTAATTATTTGCACGTAGTGGGGATGGGTGTGCCCAATGGAAATCACAGCGTGTCCGCCGTACAGGTCGAGGTATTCCGTGCCTTTGTCGTCGTACACGCAACAGCCTGTTGCTTTCACTAAATTAATATTCCACAGGGGATAAACGTTGAATAAATTCATCTTAAAATACACTTGGTTTTAGAAGAAGTCCGGCGGTTTCATCCAACCCGAACATCAGGTTCATATTTTGCACAGCCTGTCCCGATGCGCCTTTCAGCAGGTTGTCGATACAGCTTGTGATTAGTGCATATTCGCCGTGTTGGTCAATATGTAATAAACATTTATTGGTGTTCACTACTTCTTTCAGGCTTATCCCCTTGTCTGAAACATGCGTGAAAGGATGTGCGGCGTAATAATCGCGGTACAGTGTTTGTAGTGCTTCTTTACTTAGTGCACACCGGGTGTAGAGTGTAGCGAAAATGCCGCGGGTGAAGTTGCCGCGCACGGGAATGAAGTTCACCGCCGCATTTTTCCCTTGCTGAACAGCGGTTAGTGTTTTGTTGATTTCGCCGAGGTGCTGGTGCGTGAAAGGTTTATAAATAGACACATTATTATTGCGGTAACTGAACTGCGAGGTCTCGGTGAGTTCGCGCCCGGCGCCGGTGGATCCGGTAATGGCGTTCACGTGTACTTCGTTGGAGAGGAGCGATTGTTGCGCCAAGGGTAGCAACGCCAACTGTATGGCCGTGGCAAAGCAGCCAGGATTGGCGATGTTGTGTGCGTGCACAATGTCGTTGCGAAATATTTCGGGAAGCCCGTAGACAAAATGGCGTTGACCGTGTGCGGCGTTAATGCGGAAATCATTGCTCAGGTCGATGATGCGGGTGCTTTCAGGCAGCGTATGCTGTTCAAGGAAAGCGGCCGACAAACCGTGCCCCAGACAAAGGAAAATCACATCGGTGGCCGATATTTTATCTGTAAATTTCAGTTCCGTTTCGCCTAATAAATCACGGTGAATGCTGTAGACCGGCTGACCTGCCTGCGTGCTGCTGTGTATGAATTGAATGTCGGCCTGCGGATGACGGAGCAACAGCCGGAGCAGTTCCCCGGCGGTGTAGCCCGCACCGCCAACGATACCAACGCTGATTTTATTTTTCATGGGTAGCAAAATATATTTTCATTTGATTGGCTAAAATAGTCGTAAACCCTTTCACATCGTCGCCGGTGAACGCCTTGTTGATTTCACCGTAGTCGCCGAATTTTGAATTCATCAGGTCATAGGCGCTTTCGCAACCGGTGAGTGAGAAATGATAGGGCTGTAGTTTTACCTCCACGTTGCCGCTGACATGGGTTTGCGTGCTTTCCATGAATGTTTCGATGTTGCGCATTACCGGGTCGAGGTACTGGGCTTCGTGCAGCAGCATGCCGTACCAGTTGGCCAGCATTTCTTTCCAGTATTGTTGCCATTTGGTGAGTACATGCTTTTCTAGCAGGTGGTGCGCTTTGATAATGATGAGCGGCGCTGCGGCTTCGAATCCTACGCGGCCTTTAATGCCGATAATCGTGTCGCCTACATGCACGTCGCGGCCAATNNCAATGCCGTAAGGACCTGCCAGCGCATTTAAAGCATGAATGGTGTCCACGGGGCTCATTTTTTTACCGTTGATACCCACGGGTTCGCCCTTTTCAAAAAGTATGGACACTTTTTCTTCACCTTCTTTGGTGCGGGGCGTAGGATAAGCATCTTCGGGCAATTCACCTTTGGCGGTCAGTGTTTCCACGCCGCCTACGCTGGTGCCCCACAGTCCCTGATTGATGGAATATTTGGCTTTGCTCCAGGGGAAATCATAACCGTGTTTTTTGAGGTAATCAATTTCTTCCTGCCGGGAGATTTTAAGATCGCGGATAGGGGTGATGATACCAATGTTCGGCGCCATCACTTGAAATACCAAGTCAAAACGCACCTGGTCATTCCCGGCGCCGGTGCTGCCGTGTGCAATGTATTTTGCGCCTATCTTTTTTGCATATTCCACTAAAGCGACTGCTTGAAAAGTCCTTTCAGCGCTTACCGACAGGGGATAGGTGGCGTTTTTCAGGATGTTCCCGTAAATAAGGTATCGGATGCCTTTATTGTAAAAATTTTCCGTTTCGTCAATATTCACGTGGCTTACGGCGCCCAGCGTGAGGGCTTTTTTCTCCATCCCGGCCAGTTCTTCGGCGTTAAATCCGCCGGTGTTGACAAGGGCGGTGTGTACTTCCAGGTTTTTTTCGTTTTTCAAATATTTTACACAGAAAGAGGTGTCGAGGCCTCCGCTGAATGCGAGCAATACTTTTTCGTTCATAACAGGTTATTGTTTATATTTATTAGCTTTATTGATTTTCCGGTGCAGTTCATTGCGTTTGATCTTAATATACAGGCGTTGGAATATACGTCTAATGAATACGAAAGGCCGCACGAATAAGAAGCGGAAAGGCAGTTTTTGCGGGATAATCATAAACCCGTTTTTCTTGCTGTCTTTTTTTCTGGCCGGGTCGAACATCAGTCCGGTGCAGAGGCACATTTTGTATTCATTGCGTTGGAGGATATCGAAATTTTTACACCCTTCACAGCCTTGCCAGAACTCGATGTCGCGGGTGAGCTCCGAGAAGGTCACCGGCACGTAACCCAGTTCCGAATTGAGTTTCATTACTGCCAGCCCGGTGGTGATGCTGAAAATTTTAGCGTTGGGATATAGTTTCCGCGACAACTCGAAAATATTTTTTTTGATTTTACGGGCTAAGCCGGAGTTGCGGTACTCATGGTCTACCACCAAGCCGGAGTTGGCCACGAACATGCCGTGGCTCCATGTTTCGATATAAGCAAAACCTACGGCATTATTATTGTTAAGCGCAATGACGGCCTTGCCCTGTTTCATTTTTTCGGCAATGTACTCGGGCGTACGATTGGCAATCCCCGTGCCCCGCTGCTGGGCGGAAATGTGGATTAGTTCACAAATAGTTGGTGCATATTGCACATGCGTTGCGTTGGCAACTACAACTTTAACAGCCATATTTACATTATGGGGTTAAAAATAAACATAAAGGATTGATTGTTTTGCCTGCATCCACAGGCGCACGACGCGTAGCCATGCATTATATGTCCTGCCCCTACGGGCGTCGGCATCGGACTGTATAATATGAAAGTTTACCTTGCATTATCCTACAAAGATAAAGATAAAAATCAACAGTTCCAAATTTTCGGATATTTATTTATTGTTACCTTCTCTTTTTGAAGAAGTTAACCAGTAGCGTCGAACACTCCTGCTCAAGTACGCCTTTTTCTACGCTGGTTTTCGGGTGTAATAGATTCTTTCCGCCGGTCAGGTAGCCGCGTTTGGGGTCGGCGGCACCATAGACAACACGCCCTATTTGCGACCAGAACAGGGCGCCGGCACACATCACACAAGGCTCCAAAGTGACATATAAGGTGCAATCATTGAGATATTTGCCGCCTAAGCTATGCGTGGCTGAAGTAATGGCCTGCATCTCGGCATGGGCAGTGGGGTCGTTGAGCCGCTCGGTGAGGTTATGCGCCCGTGCAATTATTCTGCCCTCCGTGCTCACAATCACGGCGCCTACGGGTATCTCTTCTTCATTAAAAGCAAGTTGAGCCTCTTTCAAGGCTTCCTGCATAAATTTTTCATCCTTGTTTTCAGCCATTTATCTTCGATATATTTACTATTTTCAACATACAAAGCTACAAATTTCACACCAATATTTTGTTAAAATATATTAAAAAATAATATTATGCGATACAAGGTATTAAAATTTGTTCGTATATTTGCATTGCAAAAGAATAGGAAATTTTAAAATATTATCCATATGAAAAAAGTAGTTACAGTGAACATTGGCGGCTTCTGCTTCACGATTGAAGAAGAGGCGCACACCAAGTTGAGCCGTTACCTCGACACGTACAAGTCCAGCTTTGCCGACAAAAAAGAAGCCGACGAAGTGATGGAAGATATAGAGTCGCGCATAGCCGAGATCTTCCGCGAACAGCGGCCATTGCCTCATCAGGTGGTGGACATGGCGTTGGTAGATAAAGTGATATTGATTATGGGTACGCCCGAAGGTGCTGCCACGTTTGAAAAAGCAACAACAGAGCCGCTTTCCGGTCACCGGCTGAAACGGCTGTACCGCGACCCCGATCATCAGGTATTCGGCGGCGTGTGCAGCGGACTGTCCGCTTACTTCGGAATTGATATGATCATTGTGCGGGTACTGTTTATTGCCGCCCTGTTTTTCGGTTCATTCGGTTTTTGGGTATACATCATCCTGTGGGCCGTTACGCCCAAAGCCCTTACCATTGCCCAGAAATTAGAGATGCAGGGCGATCCGGTGACCATTGAAAATATATGGAATTACGCTAAGAACAAAACAACTAAAAAATAAGGGTTATGACTACTGTAGAAACTATTAATACCGACAATATTAAAGCGCAGATGCGCAAAGGCATTTTAGAATATTGCATTTTGCTGATTCTGGCACGTAACGATGCGTATGCTACCGCGATTATCAACGAACTGAAAGCAGCGCAGATGATCGTGGTAGAAGGCACGCTCTATCCGCTGCTTACCCGGCAAAAGAACCAGGGGCTGCTGAATTACCGTTGGGAAGAATCGCCCCAGGGGCCGCCCCGGAAATACTACATGATCACCGACAAAGGCCGCCAGTTATTGAAAGAACTGGATACCTCGTGGGAAGAATTAGTAACAACCATTAACGCTATCCGCTAAATTTTTAGAACTATGAAATCAACTGTAAAAGTAAGTATTGGCCGTATGGCCTTTCATTTGGACGCCGACGCCCATGGCGCGTTGAAAGATTATCTCGACAAGTTGGAAAAATATTTTTCAACGAGGGATAGCGGCAAGGAAATTGTGTCGGATATAGAAGAGCGGTTATCGGAATTATTAATGGCGCGATTAACAGCGCCCGGGCAGGTGGTCAATCTTGCCATGGTGCAGGAAGTAATTGCCATTATGGGTATGCCCGATGATATGGACGATGAGCCGGCGCAGCCGAAGTCTGCCGCAAAAACGCCGCTAACACCGGTGTCGCGTCGCAAACGTTTATACCGTGATACGGAGCATAAAGTGATCGGCGGCGTGTGCAGCGGGCTGGCGGCCTATTTCAGAATTGACGTAGTGCTTGTGCGATTGATCTTCGTACTTTTCCTCATTGTTTCATTTTCCTTTCATCACTTCTCTTTCGCTTTCCATCATTTCGAGTTTTCGGATATAACCTTCCTGATCTATATTATCCTGTGGATAGCGGTGCCGCCCGCCCGTACGGTGAAAGAAAAACTGGAAATGCGGGGACTCCATAATCCTACGGTGGCCGATATTGAACGGAAAATATTAGAAGATGCGGAACGTCCGTCGCAGAGTATTTTTGTGCGGCTGGTAAAAGGATTTTTCCGTGCCGTTTTGGTGATTGTCGGCATTGCCATATTGATGGCAGCACTGGTAGGTTTTGTCGCTGTGCCCTGGTCGCTATTCATGTTTGATTTTGTGCCGGATGTGCCGATGATTGATTTGCTGAACTACGTGGATATCGGATCGCCGTTGTGGCTGGTGAAAGTATTGGTAGGCGCTGTGGTGTTATTGCCCTTGCTGGGATTGGTCTATCTGGGGGTCAAAGCCCTGACGGGATTTAAGGGCAAATATAAAGCCGGGCTGACTATTTTCCTGCTCTGGCTGACTTCGGTGGTTGGTTTGTCACTG
>DBDM01000160.1:0-196 GCA_002293585.1 Bacteroidales bacterium UBA932 | reverse complement strand
GAAGAATACCGTAATAGCAGGGACAAGATGATTTTGGATTTCTATGATGACGATGATTTTTTTGCTTTTTGGACAGACGGAGCAGGCAGGAATACTTCTTTCTATCTGTTGCCGCGGGTGGAAATAAGACATACCCGCGATACCGGGAATATCCGCATTAGCTATACACGTTCCGCATTTGGAAGAAGCACGTATA
>DBDM01000131.1:272-3702 GCA_002293585.1 Bacteroidales bacterium UBA932 | reverse complement strand
AGAATGGCGTAGAGTTCGGGGAACACCACCAAAATAAGGGTCTGGCCGAACACATCCTGTCCGTTACTCATTTCCACAATACCGTTGCCCACCAATTTCGATTGCCACACCGCCGAAAAATAGCCTGCAAAGCCCAGCGCAATGCCCGAAGCAAATACGAGGATACCCTGCATATAGGTAAAACTCGTCATTTCGGCCATTTTCAACAGGAAAAGGAAGAAAGCGCCGAAACCGTAAAGCCCCTGTGTTGAAGGCAGCGCACAAAGAATAAGGCCTTTACCGAAGATATCGGGATTTTTCTTCAAGCCACCGATGAGCGCGTTACCGCCATTGGTTACGCCAATGGCGCTGCCCACGCAGGTCATTGTCAACATCACCGCCAATCCCGTCATTGCGAGAATAAAAGGCCAAGTCAAAATTGTTGTTGTTTCCATAATATAATAATCTTTAAATTTTTAAACATTTCCGCTACACCCTTCCACCTTTCACCTTTTTACCCTTCACCCTTTCTTAACGGTTTATAATACCGTCCGCCGCCGGTGAACCCTACGTTTTTATAAAATTCGACAAAGGTCAGGCGCATGGGGTGCACAAAGGCGCCCAGCGAACTCAGGGCCAACACCGCAATGTGTCCCACCACAAACACTATACCGCCGATGAGCCAGCCCACGTAGGACACCTGCCAGCACATCGCTCCCACCGTATTGACCACAAAGCCGAGAATACCACCGGCCGTGCCCAGGCCGAACAAACGGATGTAGGATAAGAGGTCGCCGAAAATCGCCGTAACATCGTAGAACGAAGCTACACCTTTAGCTACACGTACAAAAATATTTTTCGACTGGTTAGTAAAAAACAATACCAGTGCTATTCCCACATAGAAAACGGTCAGAATAACCGGCATGGGAATAGGCAGCAGCAGGATGGAATGTCCCACGAGCAAGGCAGCGTCAACCAACAGTAGCGCCCATCCTAAGTGAGCCAAGCCGTGTTGCCAACCCTGACGCTTCATACTGTCAATGGCGTGAATAATTTTTGCTATGATAATTTGTAACCCACCGAAAGCTATAGCCAGCCAGAACATTTGCAGGTCGTCGAAAAACACATCTTCAATTTTAAACAATTCGCCGATTTTCATGCCGAAGAAAGTACCTGAAAACAGCGGCATGATGATGCTTCCCAATCCTAAGAACTGTACTAAGGAAAGAATGGAACGCATTTTCGGCACAAAGCGCTTGGCCACAGTGCCCAGCAGGAGCAGTACCAATCCGTAGCCTATATCGCCTAAGCAGAAGCCGAAGAACAGCATGTAGAAAGGCGAGAAAAAGGCTGTTACGTCCAATTCGTTATACATCGGCGGCATGAACATATCGCCGATAGGTTCGAACAGTCGTGCAAACCGGTTATTTTTCAGTTTCACCGGCGGATTGTCTTCCATCGCAGCGTCAGCCGCGAGGTACACCACCTGTTCTTTGTCGAGAAACTCCACCACCGCGGCGTTTTGCGGAGCCGGCACAAAGGCGGTGATCACCGACAGCGTATTCTCTGCCTCGGCCTGTGCGCCTTTGCCCGAAAGGTAAATATCCAACTGCTCCGTCAGTTCGCTACGGTACTGCTCGAGGCGGTGGCGTTGCAGAGCATACTTGGCCAGCTTGCTTGCAATGGTTTGCAGACGGACGCTGATATTGTCCAGTTCGGTTTCCAGCACGGCCACCGAAGCCTGCGGCAGGCGTGTTTCGGTAAGCGGGAAATTATACGGTTCGCCGGGAACTTCAAGCACGGCGAAGTACACATAATTATCCTCACGGTTGATGACTTTCAGCACATACTCCTTTTCCCAGGCTTCATCATATTTTTTGGCATCCGCTTTATAGAAATGAACAGCAATGCCTATATCCTGCAATTTATCTACGGGCGCCGTGTCCCAGTGTCCCCAGGGGCGCGACACTTCTATTTCCAGTCTCAGTTGCGCCTGCCGGTCGAGCACCCGGCCGCGCTCTTCCCACAATTCTTCGGCCCGGCGCATGATGTGCGACGGATGGTCATGCTGCGTATCGTCGGCTTCCGGATCATTGGTGCTGACCTTGCTCAGGAGCTTATAGGCCGCCGTATAGCGGGCTATCTCCTCCATCATTTTCGCCGATTGCTCATCGACCGCACGGTTACTGCGGCGCACGTCGGCCACACCGAGTTCCTGCAGTTTATTCAGGAACGGCAACACATCGGCATGGTAGAGCACCACATTATATTTTATCATCGGCACAATCATGCGGCCACCTCCTCTTGTTGACGTTTCTTTACAATTTTCTGTCCTGCTTTGGACAAATTTTCCTCGTCTTCCATATAGCGCTTAATCTTCAAAATCGCTTGCTGGTAGCCGGGAATTTGCACTTTTTCGTACAGATTTACCTTCTGCGTGGTTTTCTTGCGCGTATGATCGAGCAGGCGCATTTTTTCGAGGTAAAATTCACTTTCAATACCTATCTGCGCCATATCTTTCAAAATCTGCACCCCGTCGGCCAGCCACAGCGGGTTACGGAACAGATCGTAGGGTTGCACATCAAAAAATACGTTTTTCAGTACGGGAACACGTACGCCGGCCACCTTCACGGTCTCCAGCTCCACATCGCGCACGGCAATCAGTCCGGACGAAAACTCATTCCACAAGCCCGACATATAGTTGTAGGCTTTCATTTTCTGTTCCATCTCCTTTACCAACGTCTCGGCCTGTTCTTTGGCGCGCTTCACCTCCATACGCAATGCCGACTCCTTGTTCTTCAAGGTAGGCAAGGCTTTCACACGGGTCTTGAGATGTTTCTCCAACTCGTTGAGCGAGGTCTTATTCAGTTGGTATTTGATGGCCACGATTTAATTTATTATTTATTATTTAGTTTACGGTTTACAATATCTCTCAATTATTCATTATTCATTAATTAGTCCAGTATTTATCTATCAATGCCTGTTTGATCGCTGTTTCCGCTTTGGAGAAATATTTGGCAAAGAGTTTCCACGTGCGGTCGAGCATTTCCGTAGTGTCGATGTTGATGTCAATCGACAAAATATCGCGGGAATAATCTTTCGCAAAATTGAGGGAGCGCTGGTCGTAGTCGCTCAAGTCGAATCCGTTTTCCAGCTTGGTTTTGGCGTTGGCCGCATCGGCATACAAACGCACGGCAGCGTTCATCACCTGCGCGTGGTCTTCGCGGGTTTCCTTGCCAATCACCAATTGTTTCAGGCGCGAGAGCGAGCGGAAGGGGTCAACGATCACCTTGCCCGTATCACTGTCGGTGCGGAGGAACAGCTGTCCCTCGGTGATGTAGCCCGTGTTGTCGGGAATGGCGTGGGTAATGTCGCCGCCGCTCAGCGTAGTTACCGCAATAATGGTGATAGACCCGCCGTTGGGCAATTGCACCGCCTTCTCGTATATCTT
>DBDM01000131.1:0-132 GCA_002293585.1 Bacteroidales bacterium UBA932 | reverse complement strand
GCGTTCCACGGGCGGTTGCTCCGTAGTGTTCACAAAGCTGATGATACGCTCCAGCGCACCGGCGTTCTCAAACATCTGCTTGAAATACAAATAATCGTCGTTGCTCAACCCCATGCCGCCGAGAATGATCTT
>DBDM01000168.1 GCA_002293585.1 Bacteroidales bacterium UBA932 | reverse complement strand
AGAATTTAATAAATATATTCGGGCCATAAGTACAGAAATTGAGCAGGCACAGGTAAAACTTGTTTCGGCTGCTAATATCCAAATGTTATTGCATTATTGGAAAATAGGCCATTTTATATTACATAACCAAAAAAGATTGGGCTGGGGTAGTAAGTTTATAGAACAAACGTCAAAAGCGCTCCGAATATTACATCCTGAAAAGAAAGGATATTCGCCGAGAAACCTGACATATATGTGTCAGTTCGCCCGGCTATACTCAGTAGGAGTGATAGAGCAGTTGCACCAGGCAGACTTGGAATTAGAGCAACCTACTGTAGAAAAGGTACTTTCCGTATTAAGTACACTGAATGAATACAAATTTGCGCAAGAGCCTCTTGCGCAAATACAACAATCTGACTTACATATGAATACAATTGCGCAAGAAGCTCCTGCGCAATTAGGATATGTCGGAATGGCATTAGCCACGAATACAGAGCAATCTATTCCTGAAACGGAAAATTGTTTTATCTGTTCTCCTGTTACTAAAATAAATTGGGCAACTCACGTGATTTTAATGGATAGTAAGCTACCTTTAGGTATTCGATATTGGTATATGAAACAAGCGGTTGAACATGGATGGAGTAGCACAGTACTTAAAATGCAAATAGAAAGCAAGTTGTTTCAACGGCAAATAGAAAAGAAAAAGATCGACAATTTCACAGCTACGTTACCGGCACCTCAGAGTGATTTGGCGAAATATTTACTGAAAGACCCGTATATATTTGACTTGGCCGGGGCTAAAGAGCATGCAGACGAACGGGATATTGAAGAACAGTTAGTCGCTCACATAACTAAGTATCTGCTTGAAATGGGAAGCGGTTTCGCCTTTGTAGCCCGGCAAAAACATTTCCAAATTGGTAATAGTGATTTTTATGCCGACCTTATCCTCTATAACATAAAACTTCGTGCTTATGTGGTGATTGAGCTAAAGGCAACACCATTTAAACCGGAGTATGCCGGACAACTAAATTTCTACATCAATATAGTAGATGATAAATTGAGAGGCGAAAATGATAATAAAACTATTGGACTGTTACTCTGCAAAGGAAAAGATGAAGTGATGGCTCAGTATGCACTGTATGGCTACAATCAACCAATTGGTGTAAGCGATTACCAGTTAAGTAAAGCGGTTCCTGAGGATTTAAAGTCTACTTTGCCATCTATTGAAGAGGTAGAGGTAGAGTTAACTCAGCTACTTGAAAATAATGTATGAGATAGAGATAATGGGGATCATGAATCACCGCCAACAGTTGAGGGCTGAAAGTGGAAATAAAAAAGCCTAACTCATCAAGAATTAGGCTTTTTGCGGTCTGGACGGGACTCGAACCCGCGACCCCGTGCGTGACAGGCACGTATTCTAACCAACTGAACTACCAGACCTAAGTTAAAATTTGGGATGACAAAGGTAAGACATTTTTTTGATTCTACAAATTTTTAAAGATTTTTCTATATCTTTGTCCCCGTTATTTAATTGGTATGACCCCCGAAAAGCAAGCACAGTTTGATCGTAGTTACCTGAAAATGGCAGCAATATGGGCACAAAACTCTTATTGCAGTCGCCGGAAGGTGGGCGCGTTGATCGTAAAAGACCGTATGATCATCTCCGATGGCTATAACGGTACGCCCTCCGGCTTCGAAAATCAATGTGAAGACGAAAACGGGTGTACTAAGCCATACGTCCTTCATGCCGAAGCTAATGCTATCACCAAAGTGGCCAAATCAAACAACAGCAGCGAAGGCGCCACACTCTATATCACCGACGCTCCCTGCGTGGAATGCGCCAAATTGATCATACAAGCCGGCATACGGCGTATTGTATATTGTAAAGACTACCGTATTACCGACGGATTAGACCTGCTCCGCCGCGCCGGACTGGAAATCGTACATATACCTAACGAAATAATAGACGCATAAATGAATCGACAATTTTTTTTCCGCATATTCACGCTCGTCATCTGTGTACTCATCGGTATTATTATCGGGCAGAGGCTATTGTCGCACCGCACTACACTCAAGTATATACCCGGCGCAACAGGGTACAATAAACTCGACCTGGTGATAGACCAGATCAACGAAAACTATGTGGACACCGTCCGCCTTGACAGTCTGATAGAAAAAGTCATCCCCAAAATGCTGGGCGAGCTCGACCCGCACTCCGTATATATTCCCGCTTCGGAAATGGAACAAGCCAACGAGTCGATAGAAGGGAACTTTGACGGGATCGGCGTATCATTTAATATGCCTAACGACACAGCGGTAGTGATCAATGTGATTAGCGGAGGGCCTTCGGAACGCGCCGGCGTGCAACCCGGCGACCGCATCATCACGGTGAACGACACGATCATTGCCGGTAAAAAAATCGACCAGAACAACATTGTGAAATTGCTGCGTGGAAAAACCGGCACGCAGGTAACCATTGGCGTGCAACGCATGGAGGAAATCCAACTGGTGCAAATCCCCATTACCCGCGGGAAAATTCCGCTGAAAAGCATAGATGCCGCCTTTATGTTGAATAATAACACCGGCTACATCAAATTGTCCAAGTTCTCCAAAACATCGCACATCGATTTTTTGAAAGCCGCGCTGACACTGCAAAGTAAAGGAATGACCAATTTGGTATTCGACCTGCGGAATAATACCGGCGGCCTGCTCGACCAAGCCTTTGAAATTGCCAATGAATTTTTAGAAAAAGGCCGGCTTATTGTATACACCGAAGGCCGGTCGCGCAAACGGCAAAATTTTTATGCCGACGGCCGCGGACACTTCCCTCTAATAAATGTGGCGACCCTCACCGACGAAAGCACCGCCTCTGCTTCCGAAATTGTGGCCGGAGCTTTGCAGGATAATGACAGGGGTTATATCATAGGGCGCCGCACCTTCGGCAAAGGATTGGTGCAGGAACCTGTTTATTTCAGCGATAACTCAGGCCTACGGCTCACTGTGGCGCGTTACTACACCCCCACCGGCCGTTCCATCCAGAAACCATATCACGGCGATCGATACGACAAGAACAGGTACCGGCGCGAGGAAATAATACCGGAGAAAGACAGTACCAAGCCAAATACCACACAGGAATTCACTACGCCGAAAGGAAAAATCGTGTACGGCGGCGGCGGAATCATGCCCGATGTACTTGTTCGCCTCGACATTGATACTACCGGCACAAATAGTAATTATTTTATGACCGTTTGGCAGCGCAACCTGATCTTCCGTTTCACCACAGCTTTTGTCGACCAACATCGTAAAGAGATCAACAGCATCAATACGATGAGCGCCCTGCAACAATTCTACATGCCTTATAATTTCGTAGACCTGTTCACCGCCTACACCCGGAAAAACGGGTTGAACCCCAAACCGGCCGAGGTGAAAGAAAGCGCACTGTTGATCGAAAATTATATAAAAGCATCTATCGGCCGCAGCACGCCGCTTGACGACAACGGTTTTTACCCATTCCTCGCAAACATAGACGTCACCGTACGGAAAGCAGTGGAAACACTTTCAGTGGTTAGTGATTAATGGTTATCTGTCTCTAGTCCCTGCCATTACAACATATTGCCGGCCATTTCGGCCAAACGGCTGCGCTCCCCTTTCACTAAATTTACATGGGCGAACAAATCCTGTCCGAACATTTTATCGCTCAAATGGGTCAATCCATTCGACTGCATATCCAAATACGGCGAATCGATTTGGTATATATCACCCGTAAATACCAACTTAGTCCCTTCACCCGCACGGGTAATAATAGTTTTTATTTCATGTGGCGTAAGATTTTGCGCTTCATCAATAATGAAAAACACATTCGACAAACTA
>DBDM01000129.1:237-8709 GCA_002293585.1 Bacteroidales bacterium UBA932 | reverse complement strand
CTATACTACTCAACAGGTCACTGCCACAAGGGCGGTGATCGAGGTGCAGCTGGACGAAGGCGGCGTAATGCTGGACGAGGTGGTGATGGTGGGTTTCGGTACACAGAAAAAGGTGAACCTCACCGGTGCTGTGGCTTCAGCAGGAGCAGAAACCTTTGAAAACCGCCCGGTAGCCAATATCGGACAGGCCTTGCAGGGCGTGATTCCCAACCTGAATATAGGTATGGCCGACGGCAAGCCTAATACCGTACCGAGCTTCAGTATCCGTGGAACGGCCTCTATTGACTTGAACTCTGATAATGTTTACGTTACCACATCCAAAGAACCATTGATTTTGGTAGACGGGGTGGACGTAACCGCTACGCAGGTAAACCAGATGAACCCCAACGATATTGAAAGCATGTCCGTAATTAAAGATGCTTCGGCGTCGGCCATCTACGGAACGAAAGCTACGTTCGGCGTGGTGTTGATTGCCACCAAGTCGGGTAAGTTCAACCAAAAAGGAAAAATCAGCTACAGCTACGACCTCTCGTGGGATACGCCGTCGGCCTTGCCTGATATGTTGAATGCTGCCGAATTGCAACGCTTCGTAATGCAAAACACGGAATGGACATCTATAGGCGGTACGCCGACAGACCTTGACAAGCGAAAAATGGAAGCCATTGAAAAATTCATGGCCGACCCTACCAATTCGGATAACAGGTACATCATGAATGGAAATTCCATTGTATGGACGGGAAATATGGACCCCTACGAACTGGTGGTACGCGACTGGACACCCACGCAAAAGCACAACCTCAACGTATCGGGCGGTACCAACAAGGTGGCCTATTACCTTTCGTTGGGCTACCTTACCCAGGAGGGAATGTACAAGATAGGCGAAGATGATTATACCCGCTATAATATTTCTACCCGTTTTAATGCCAAAGTAACCAACTGGTTTAATGTGGAAGCTAAGTTTAGTTACAACCGCAATATTTATGATGAGCCGTATGTGCCGGGCTACAAGGGCGGTATTTGGTCAGTATTGAAACAAGACGCCGACAAGAACATCAACATGCCCATCCGCACGCTGGCGAGTGACCCGAGCGGCGTACAGTGGACAGACAACTATCTGGCCTGGCTTGATTATGGCAACCGGCAGGTGACCAACCGCTGGACGTCACAAATGACCGTGTCGCCGGAGTTTATTATTTTGCCGGAAGTGTTGAAAGTAAAAGCGGATATATCCTATACACCCCAGGGACATAGCTATAAGCGTGTTGCCCCCGCGCACCACTACATTACGTTTACCTGGACTCCGGTGAGTGAACAACAGGAATACAAGGAAAACCGCGGCCGCCTGGAAAAAAGCACGACCGATAACTTCCAGATGAACATTTATGCCGACTTCAACAAAACTTTTATGGACAACCATAACGTGTCGGCCATTGTCGGGTTTAACCAGGATTATGTGGACTACAGTAGCCAACTCATTGACATGCGCAACCTCCTTGCTGCCGACATCCTTAACCCTAAGGCTGTGGAAGACCAAACGCTGAACACAGCAGAAACCTCTGCACAAACACGTGTAGGAAGGGCTGTGTTCGGCAGGGTGAATTATAATTATGCCGGGAAATACCTCTTTGAAATGAACGGCCGTTACGACGGCAGTAGCAAGTTTACCTACGGTGGACGCTTCACTTTCCTCCCTTCTTTCTCTGTAGGATGGCGCTTGTCCGAAGAAGGTTTTATGGACTTTAGCAATGACTGGATGGATAACTTGAAACTCAGGTTTTCCTACGGCCAGTTAGGCAGCCAGCCCTCTTCCTATTATCCCTACCAGGCCACGATGAGCTCGGTTGCGTCCAATTACTGGATTAACGGCGAATGGCTCCAAACAGTGAATGCCCCCTCGTTGGTCGCAAAATTCCTGACTTGGGAAAAATCAGCTACCACCAACTTCGGATTAGACGGCGGCTTCCTCAAAGGCCGGCTGAATTTCTCGCTGGATATTTACGAACGCAAAACCACGGATATATTGGTAGCCGGAAATACGGCTTATCCGAATATGCTGGGGACTACGCCTTCGCGCGAAAATTCAGGCGCCCTCCGCACCAGAGGATTTGAACTCTCTGTGACCTGGAAAGACAGGCTGGACAACGGCCTGAGGTATGACGTAGGCTTTGTGCTCTCGGATGCCCTGTCGAAAGTGCTGAATTATCCGGCCAATGAGGCGAAAACCATAGGCACCTTATATTCCGGTATGACCGTGGGTGAAATATGGGGCTATGAAACCGGCGGTATCCTGCAGCAGGAAGACCTGGTGGCCAATGGCAACAGTTATATTTTCTACGGCCCCCGCCATTCCGGCAACCTGTGGCCCGGTAACGCCTGGTACAAGGATTTGAACGGCGACGGGGTGATCAATACAGGCTCCGAAACGGTGGACAGTCCGGGCGACCGCCGCATTATAGGCAACAGCACGGCCCGTTACAAATATGGCATTACATTGGGCGCATCATGGAAAGGCTTTGACCTGAACATGCTCTTCCAGGGCGTGGCCAAAAGGGATTACTGGATCAGCGATAATACGTACTGGGGCAACGGGACTAATGGCGGCGGCAGCAAATGGATGTATGAACGTTCATGGAAGCCCGACCAGACCGATGCGGCTTTTCCTCGCTATGGTGCAGCGCCTTCTGCTTCGACAGGATGGTTGGTGAATGCTGCCTACCTGCGTATGAAACAATTGGTGCTGGGCTACACCGTACCGGAGTCATTGACTAAGAAATTGTATATCGACAAGCTGAGGTTCTCGGTGTCGGCCTACAATCTCTTTGAAATCTCCCAAATCCCCGGCCTGTTCGACCCCGACCAAATGTCGAGTGCTTATCCGCAGAAACGGACAATTGCCGTAGGCGCCCAGATCACATTTTAACCATTAAACGAATAACGAGATGAAAAAAATTATAAAATATATAGCCATTACCTGCATGTCTGTAGGCTTTGTCCTGTCCTCGTGCAATGATGATTACATGCAGCGCGACCCTATCAATACGCTGGCCGACGGCACGTTCCTGAAAACCCCGGCCGAACTCAGGATTTACCTGAACCAGTTTTACAGTATCTACGGTACAGGGCACCAGAGTGGGAACGCCTACCAATATACGCCGCCCTTTTACATTACCCGCGGGAGCCAGCTGGTATACGGCGACCTGTTCACCGACAATGCCATGGGATTTAGTAACCAATCGGGCGATTTAGTCAATCGCCTGCAGGGTACCTGGCGGGTGCCGGCTTCTGCAACAACCAGTATTGAAAACGCTGATAATACCGGCTGGCGCTGGGGCAACTTGCGTAGCATCAATTATTTCATCCGGCAGGCCAAACAAATTGTGACGGATAATCCCACCGAATTGAACAACTATCTGGCCGAAGCCTATTTCTTCAAAGCCTTTGACTATTATTGGAAAATAGTGGCCCTCGGCGAAGTACCCTGGCTGGAAACCGACCTGACCACTGAATCGCCGGAACTGTATGCTCCCCGCACTCCCCGCGTAGCTTTGGCCGACAGTATACTGGCCTGTTTGAATTTTGCCGTGGCCAACCTTACGGCCACTACCGGCCCTGCCGACGGACGTATTAACAAAAGTATGGCAAACGCCCTGAAAGCGCGCTTCTGCCTCTTTGAAGGCACCTTCCGCAAATACCATACCGAATTGAACTTGCCGGACGCTAATAAATTCTTGAATGAATGTGTTACGGCCTGCGAAGCCATCATGACAACGGGTGCTTACGATTTGTTCAACACGAACAGCCCCGAAGTAACGACTACCCCGAGTTCCTATTGGAACTTGTTCAGGCAAAATGGCCTGGGTGGCGCCAACCACAAGGAAGCGATTTTTGCTCGCGTGTATGATGCTGCCAAAATAGGGCACGCTACCGGGCGTTACCACGCCATGAACCGCGGCAATGCCTCCGGACGCTACTGCAAGGGAGTGACCAAGGATTTGGTAGACGATTACCTCTGCATCGACGGCCAGGCCATTGGCACAAGCCCGCTCTTCAAAGGCTATGACGGCGACGACTGGCGCGAATTAGACAACCGCGACCCACGCCTGAAGCAAACTGTAGTAAAACCCGGTGAATACATCACTATTTTTAATCGTGATGAAAATGGTGGAGCCATTAATGAAGCGCTCCAAGGCCGGAAATATCCGGAAATTAATTATAATTGTCCTCTGGCCAACCAGACGCCTGTAGGTGGCCCCTGTGTCACCGGCTACATGTTCATCAAGCACTGGACCAATGCCCAGATTGATAACCAGAGTACCACCAGCGGAAGCCAAACGGCGCTGATATTCCGCTACGGCGAAGTGTTGCTCATGCTGGCCGAAGCCAAAGCCGAGCTTGGAACCCTTACTCAGGCAGATGTAGATGCCACCATTAATAAGCTGAGGACCCGCGCCGGATTTAACTTTACGACCTATCCGAACGCCAAGTTAACCATAGGAAGCGAGCCTGCCGACGCGCGTTTAGACCAACTCAACGCCACCTACCTGGATTATTCGGTGTCGCCCCTCCTGCGTGAGATCCGCCGCGAACGCCGCATAGAAATGGCTATTGAAGGCCTGCGCCGCGAAGACCTCGTGCGCTGGAAAGCCGGTAAATTTATTGAAAAGCCCGTACGTGGCATGAAATTTACGCCCGAAAAACAGGCGCTGTATGATGGTTCCAACACCAGCAAAGCAAAAAATGCACCGCAAGCTAAACTCAATGTAGATGTGTTTGTAGATGGCGACGGCTTCATCATCGGTTATCCGAAGAGCCCGAATGTAAGCAACGGTGTGGTGAGATGGGACGACAGGTACTATTACAACCCTATTCCCCTACAGGAACTTGAATTGAATAAAAATCTTACACAAAGCCCCGGCTGGCAGGATATAGCACGTTAATTAAAAAATAAAATAATGTACGTATGAAAAAGAATATATATATATTATTCGCAGCATGTATGCTGATTGTCATGGGCAGCTGCGAACCCAAAGGGTTTGACCCGAAAGACAGTGACGGGAAGGTGCTTTCCATTGCCGTGAAAGAAGCAGTTTTCGTATCAAATTCGATGCAGCTTTCCTTTAAAGACAACACCACCTTGCCGCTCACCGTGGTAACCATCCCGGCGGGCGTTGCGGTAACGTACTCCAACAAGCATCCCGAAGTACTGGATATCTCCGAACCGGGGGTGCTTAAGCCGGTAAGCATAGGCACGGATACCCTCACCATTACGTCAGCCGACGGCTCCCTACACACCAACTTTGTGGTGAATGTTACTGACCACATGGTAAAGGCCAACAGCATTACAGTAGCGGCCGAAGGCGCCAATGTACAGCTGAAAATAGGCGGCGCCGATTTCAATTTGGGACAGCATGTAACATTGGCTCCCGACGATACCTGGGATCCGAGGGTAAGCTACACTTCTAACGACGAAGCAGTGATTACCATTACGCCGGAAACCGGCGTAATAACCCCGGTAAGTGTAGGCACAACCACCGTCACAATTAGAACACTCGACGGCAGCAACCTGTCAAGGGATGTTAACGTGGCGGTGCTCGATAAAGCGCCTGTGGATATTGACCGTAGCGACTGGACGGTAGAAACCGAAACCCACAACGGCTATGGCTATATGTGGGACGGCGGAACGCAAGCCGCTCCGGTAACCGGAAAACCCGAGCACATGTTTGATGGCCATACCGGTTCTTACCTGTCTTTGGTGAAACCGGGCGGCTCTATGAATAGTGTAGCTCCTCCGGTAGGAACTGTACCTGCTTTTATTGTAGATATGAAAGAAGCAAAACCCTTTGAGTACATCAAATGGTCGCACCGCAACGGAACTTACAGCAACGATAACGGAAGCGTAGGTACCAATGCATATAATTACCTGCGGGTATACGGCGTTTATCTGGAAGGCAGCAACGATAAGACAACGTGGACTGCCATTGCTCCCGCCGAACCTGCCGGAGCTGATGCTAGCATTGTTTGGATTCCGCAGAAAGTTACCTATGTCGGAGGAGTCACCTCCACAGAAGATAAGCCTCACACCATTATGGTAACGCCATCGACTTACCGTTATGTCAGGGTAAAATTAGCCGTACAATCCAAGAATTATGGTACAAGTGCAGGCTACTTCCAGCATCCTACCTATCCCGGAGCCGGCAGTACCAGTGGAAATACCATGCAAATAGCCGAATTTGGCATGGGCGTGATTGAATAGTCATTGATTGTATATAACAGGGCGAGGCCATCATCGTCTCGTCCTGTTTTTATAAAACCTGTCAATAATACCACATGAATAAAAAAAACAAATTTTACCTGTGTATTCTTTGGGTAATTTTATGTTGCAGTTTCTTTTCGTGTAGCGAAAAAGAAGAAGAACCGGAGATCCCGCCTGTTTATGCCGGACTCACGGACGTTAGCCTGAAACAAACGGTCAATGGAAAAGCAGCCTTTGAAATCACCGGATTGAATGATGCGTTGAATTTTTCTTCCCAATTGACATTTAACGAGAAAACCATCAAATGGTCAAATCCAACCCTGGAATTGCCTTTTAGCAGCTTGCTCGTATTGTCGGCCGGTAGCATTACGGTAGTTGATGCGGAAGCAGCACCCCTTACTGCGGCTACAATTGCCATTAACCAAAACACGGTGAAGATTACCTTTGCCAAGGTCAATGACTCTTACAGCTATCTGAATTCGTCAACCATTACGGTAGACGTGAAAACTGCCCTGAAGCCAAGTATTACGGAAGATGAATTGATTGATTTGAATTACGATGGTCTGAAGGCGCAAAGTATATTCTATGGCGAAACGCAGGCGCAGCATATCAAATCAAACGAGATAACTATTGTTTCCTCCATCAATCCCGATATTTTTTACGATGTAAAGGGCGATCCGCGCAACAGCGAATATATTGCCCGGTTGAATGTCATTTACTTTGTCCCGGCAGATAAACATGAAAATGCCGGCTACAGGAAGCGTTTGAGCACTTTGCTGCTAAAGCACCAGCTATACATTTGCAAATGGATGAAACATTGGGGCTATGAAGAAAAAAGCTTCGGCCTTCCCTTGGATGAAAATGGCCTGGTGAAGATTGTTACGATAAGAGGGAAAGGGAATAAAGCCGATTATCCGTATTCCGGAGGCGGCAACAAGATGATTGAGGAGATTAACGCTTATTATGCGGCCAACAACCTGACGAAATACAGCGAACATTCGCTGGTGCTCACGGCCATTAACAATGGTGACAATTCCGACACGCCCTACTACGGGTTGGGCAAATGGTGCTTTGCTACTGATGCTGTTGACTTTGCCTGGGAAAATTTGCAGATAAATCCCATCGACGGCACGCCGATAAAATCAGTGGGCGGCCTTACCAACAATTCTATAGGCGGCATATTTCACGAACTTGGCCATGCGCTCAACGAGCCGCATGTAGGCCCTTCCTATTCGCAAAAAAATGACCCGGCCTTTAAAATGACCTTAATGGGGGCAGGGAACACGACCTATGGCAAGACCAGTACCTTTTTGCACCATGCCAGTGCAGCGGTGATGAATAATTGCCGGATATCGTCATTTGAAAACAGAACCTTTTACGAAACAGTGACGGCCACGGTAAAAATTACGGCGGTGGACATAGCAGGAGGGAGCTGCACCGTGAAGGGCAGTTTCACCGCACCCATTGCGGTAACCGACGTGGTGGTGCGCTTTTTCAATGCCACCGAAACCTTTTTGGGCGGCTCAAGCGGTTATAATTGCGTGGGCTTTGTAGACAAACCCGCGGGCAATACTTTTGAAATCACCGTGCCTATAGAGGAAATGAGGGCCAATACCTACGATTATAAGGTAGGAGTCACCATGCTGCTGGAAAACGGAACGGCAAAAAGTGTTTCACAACCTTACGTCTACCGTTTGGTCGACAAGGGTGGCGTCTATACTTTTGAAAGCGAAGACATCATTAATGACGGCAGTTGGACGGTGACCACCTCTCATGCGCTTCCTGTGGATGAGCCTATATCCAATGCTCCGGGCAGCCTGGTAGACGGTGATATCACCACCTGCCTGTCGATGGTGAAACCGGGCAAGAATTATAACGGCGTGTTCGTTCCGGATACCGACCAGGTTTGGGCAACCATAGATTTTGGAAAGCCAATGACATTTAATACCATTGTGCTGACCAACCGGAATTTTCAGGTATACCTGAATGCAAAAGCAGTATCGTTTTATGGCAGTAATGACGGCGTTACCTTTACCCCGATTAAAATCGGNNGCTGAACTTCCGGAAGCTACGTTAAATGAAGTTGTGCTGGATACGGCAGTTGATTACCGCTACCTGAAAATGACTTTTGATGCATGGGACGCTTCACAAGGAAGCACCATGCAATTTGCAGAGTTAGGTCTGCAAAATAACCAACCCTAAGGCTTTTCATAGAAAAG
>DBDM01000129.1:0-231 GCA_002293585.1 Bacteroidales bacterium UBA932 | reverse complement strand
GCACACCCTTGGTTTTATGGCTTGGTTTTTTTATATTTGTACAATAATACAATGAAATATGAAATTCGCAAGTGTTTTTCTTCTCGTCTGCGCCCTATTCCGGCCTGTGCCTGCCGGTGAGTCCGGCACAGAACCATTTAACCTGCCGGCGCAGGAGGTGATGTCCGCCATGCAACAGGTGGCCGACTGGCAAATTAGCCATTTCACCTACAGCACGACCAAAGGACTGCA
>DBDM01000210.1:8106-8388 GCA_002293585.1 Bacteroidales bacterium UBA932 | reverse complement strand
ATACGTTGTTTTCCGGTGACGGAGGTAAACACTACGGGAACGTCAGTGAAAGGAGCTAAACGCTTCAGGATGGCCTCTTTATATTCTTTCATGGTGTTGGTTTCCTTAGCAATCAGGTCCCATTTGTTAACCACGACCACGCAGCCTTTTTTATTTCTGACGATGAGGTTGAAGATACTCATGTCCTGCGCTTCCACGCCTTGCTCGGCATCTATCATCAATACGCACACGTCAGCATTTTCAATGGCGCGCACCGATCGCATGACCGAATAAAATTCAAGA
>DBDM01000210.1:0-8036 GCA_002293585.1 Bacteroidales bacterium UBA932 | reverse complement strand
TAACAATATGGCGGTCTTCGCCCAACAATGCGTTGGTGAGCGAAGATTTTCCTACGTTGGGCTTACCCACGATGGCGATATGGGGTATATGTTTTTCTTCTTCTTCCTTAACCGGTTCGTCGGGCAATAGTTTCAATATATCATCCATCAGGTCGCCGGTGCCGCTGCCGCTGATAGAGGCGATTGCGTGGGGTTCGCCTAATCCCAGCGAATAAAACTCGGAAACACCGTAGGAACGTTCCAGGTTGTCGACCTTGTTGGCCAACACTAATACCGGTTTTTTGCTGCGGCGCAGAATGTCGGCCACCACCATGTCGAAATCGGTAACGCCGGTGGTCACATCCACCATAAATAAAATAACATCGGCCTCGTCAATAGCGAGCAGCACCTGTTTACGGATGTCGCCTTCAAATACGTCATCGGTGTTTATGGCATAGCCTCCGGTATCGATCACAGAAAACTCGCGGCCGTTCCAGTCGCTTTTTCCGTAGTGACGGTCACGGGTAACGCCGGCCACCTCGTCAACAATGGCCTGACGCATGCCCACCAGTCGGTTGAACAAGGTCGATTTACCCACATTCGGGCGTCCTACTATGGCTACAATACTCATATAAACACCTCTTTCCTTTGTTTTTCATAAAGATGAAACATGCAAAGTTACAAAATCCTTTGCATTTTTACAATTTTTCTTATATTTGTAGATTGTATGTTCTACATAAAATTATTGACTATGAAGAAGTTTGTTTTCACATTATTACTGCTGATCCCCAGTGTTATACAGGCTAATGAAGAAGCCCGTTTATTGCGTTTTCCGGCGACCAATGGTAAAGACCTGGTGTTTACTTATGCCGGTGATTTATATTCGGTGCCCCTTAGCGGCGGAACAGCCCGTAAGCTTACTTCGCACGTTGGTTTTGAGATGTTTGCGCGTTTCTCGCCCGACGGCCAAACCTTGGCGTTTACCGGACAGTATGACGGCAATACGGAAGTGTTTACCATCCCCGCATCGGGAGGTGTGCCTCAACGGTTAACTTACACTGCTACGCTTGGCCGTGACGATGTGTCGGACCGTATGGGTCCCAACAACATTGTCATGGCTTGGACACCCGACGGCCAATCAATTATTTATCGTTCCCGCAAACAAACTTTCGGGTTTCGCGCCCACTTATTTCAAGTGCCTGTCACCGGTGGCTTGTCGGAGCAACTGCCCTTGCCCGAAGGGGGATTTTGTAGTTTTTCGCCCGACGGTAAGCAGTTGGCCTACAACCGTGTGTTCCGCGAATTTCGTACCTGGAAATATTACAAGGGCGGCATGGCCGATGATATTTGGATCAGGGATTGGACTACCGGCGCCACAACCAATATTACCGATAATGAGGCGCAGGATATTATTCCCATGTGGATAGGCGATGAGGTGTTCTTTATTTCCGACCGCGACCGCACCATGAATTTGTTCGTGTATAATGTGAAAACAAAACAAACGGAAAAAGTGACGGATTTTAAAGATTTCGATATTAAATTCCCTACGGCTTTTGGTGATGATGTCGTGTTTGAAAACGGCGGCTATATCTATCGTTTTAATGCGAAAACCCGCCAAACGGAAAAGGTGGATGTCCGCTTGACGGACGATATGAACTATGCTCGCAGCGAATGGAAAGATGTGTCGAAAAATATTTCGAATGTGGCCTTGTCTCCCAATGGTGAACGCCTGGTGGTCACTGCCCGCGGCGATGTGTATAATGTTCCTTCAAAAGAAGGGGTCACCCGCCGCCTTACGGCTTCTTCGGGCGTGCATGAACGCGCCGCCGCATGGTCGCCCGACGGTAAATATATAGCCTATATTTCCGATAAGACAGGCGAAACGGAATTGTATATACAGCAGCCCGACGGCGCGAATGTGGTACAGTTAACGTTCAATAATGATACCTATATTGCGAACTTTGTCATTTCGCCCGACAGTAAGAAGATTGCTTATGCCGACAGGGAAAACCGCATCCGCTTAGTGGATGTGGCTACCAAAAAGGTGACGGACGTGGCGCGCAACAAGTATGGCTACGCCGGAGTACCGGCCTGGTCGCCCGACAGCCGCTGGTTGGCTTATACATTGACGGCTACGAATGATATGGATGTGGTGTATTTGTATAATTTGACCGACGGCAGTCAAACCGCCGTAACGGATAAATGGTACGACTCCGGCCGTCCGGTGTTTTCAGCCGATGGCAACTATTTATTTTTTACTTCGTCGCGCGACTTTAATCCCACCTATGGCCGCAACGAATGGAATTTTGTGTATACCAATATGAACCGCGTGTACATGGCCGTGTTGTCCAAAGATACCCCGTCGCCGCTGGCCGCCAAAGATGATGTGGTGGCGATTGAAAAGGATGATGCTTCTCCGGCCGGTAAACAGGATACGAAAAAAACAGCGCCGGCGCCGGTGAACATTGATTTGGACGGCATCACGCAACGTATTGTCGGCTTGCCCATAGCGCCCGGAGAATATGGTATTATATATGCCAATAATGACAAGGTATATTACTCCATGCGCCGTGGTGCAAAAATGTTTGATTTTAAAACCGGAAAAGAAATTGAGTTGGGCGAAGGATTTTCCCTGACCTTTTCTCCCAATGGAAAAAAAGCGGTAGCCCGCAGGGGAGCTTCGCTTTACGTGATGGATGTACCCACCTCGAAAGTGAATCTCGACAAGGCAGTGGAACTGTCGGAAGTGAGGACTTTTGTGAATTATCACGACGAATGGGAACAGATATTCAATGAAAGCTGGCGTGCCATGCGGGATGGATTTTATGTGAAGAATATGCATGGGGTCAACTGGCCGGCTATGCGCGATAAATATGCGGCGCTCCTGCCTTACGTGAATCATCGTGCCGACCTGACGTATATTATCGGTGAAATGATTGCCGAACTCAACTGCGGTCATGCTTACGTAAACAGTGGCGAAATGCCCCGCCCCGAACGGATTAAAACCGGATTGCTGGGTGCGCAGTTGAGCCGTGACGCTTCGGGCTATTTCCGCATTGACAGTATACTGCCGGGCGCCAATTGGGACAAGAATTTAGTTTCACCCTTGAGGGAACTGGGCGTGAGGGTGAATAAAGGCGATTATATTTTGGCGGTCGACGGCCAATCACTACAGGAAACGGGCGATATCTATAGCCTTTTGGTGGGTAAGGCCGGTAAAAAAGTGGAACTCATGATCAACAGCCGGCCGGCCAAAGACGGCGCCCGCCCGGTGATTGTGCAGCCTATTGATGATGAAACACAGCTGTATTATTATGCCTGGGTGCAGGACAATATCCGCAAGGTGGAAAAAGCTACCAACGGCCGTGTGGGTTACATCCATGTACCTGATATGGGTGTGTCGGGATTGAATGAATTTGCCAAATATTTTTATCCGCAACTCGATAAGGAAGCGCTGATTATTGACGACCGCAGTAATGGCGGCGGCAACGTGTCGCCTATGTTGTTGGAACGCCTGGCGCGTGTGCCTTATCGTGCTATCATGTGGCGCACGTCCGACACCATGAACACGGCGCCTGCACAAACGCATGTAGGCCCGAAAGTGGTATTGATTGATAAATATTCCATGTCCGACGGCGACCTTTTCCCTTACGGCTTCCGCCAATTGGGTTTGGGCAAGCTCATCGGTATGCGCAGCTGGGGCGGTGTTGTGGGCATCAGCGGCTCATTGCCCTACATTGACGGCGCCGATATGCGCGTGCCGTTCTTCACTTCCTATTCGGTGGATGAAAGCAAATGGATTATTGAAGGCTACGGCGTGGAACCGGACATTGTAGTAGATAACGACCCTGCCAAAGAATGGAAAGGGGAGGACGAGCAGCTCAACCGCGCCATTGAAGAAATGTTGAAAGCGTTGGCCAACCGCAAACCTATGCCGCCCATTCCGGCGCCGCTGGATAAGACGAAGTAGATTAAGAGATGTTATATATAGGTTAATTGTATTTTATAGGCTTCTATTATCGACGCGTTTAAAAGAATTTACATTGCCTTGCATATCTGCAATGCCAATGTGTGCTTCGTTTGAATCAAATACTTCATAATGACTCTTATGAAAATTGTCTAAATACCAATAGCAGTTTGTCGCTATTTCTTTGTATACCGGTTGTCCTTGTCGAACAAGATTGGTTTTACTGAAACGAGTTGTATCCTTTAGAGAAAAAACAACAATAATCCCTCGTTGATGAGCGACGGTATTGTAATGCCCTACAGAAAAAAGGTTATCGAGTTCAATTTCGGTACTCTTGTTTTTTAAGACTAGTAGTTTGGCTTCTGAAAAATCGGGATGGGTAAAGGATATCACTATTTTGTCGCGTTCGCAGGCTTCGGCTATTGAATGTCCGCATACATTCGTTTTGTTGTATTCGTATGTGCAAGTGGTCGCGTGTTTTTTATCGTCTTCCCAATAGGGATTCTCAAATAGTTGCTGATGAAATCTGCGTTTGAATTTTATTATTTCCTTGTATTCCCTAGAGACATTTCCTACTAAGATATCATGTATAGAATCCGTTCCTGTAACTCGAGAAGCATAAAAATCTTGTTTTTTGTAGAATATATTTTTCGATGCATCTATTTCATTAAGCAAGGCAAGCAATGAAGGCAACGCATCACTGACAAATTGCTCCCTGGAAGCAAATTGCCCTGTTAATGATAGTTCGTTGAAGAGTATCTCCATGTTATAATCCTAATAAAGTGTCTAAATCATCGTCGAATTGGTCGAAGAACCCTTTTTGAGGATTTAGGATACGCCCCTTGTCGGAAAATCGTATTTCAGTGCTGACAGAGGTATTGGTTTTGTCCAATTCAAAAAAGTGAACTTTCACATTTTCTTTTTCAACTTGTTTTGTAGCCACTGCTTTAAGTACTCCGTTAAAAATATGGTCGCTATGTGTTTCTACAAATACCTGAATACCGCTTTGGGCTGCCAATGCTATAAGTTCTGCTAACTTCGATTGTCCGCGCGGATGCAAGTGGGCTTCTGGATTCTCTAAAATTAACAGGGCTCCCGGTTCTGCCGAAAGCAAGGCTACAATGATTGAAAGCGAATAGGAAATACCAAATCCGATGTTTTTGGCTTGTAATCCCTTCAACGGTGGATTATCGTCCATTCCCTTGTAACCGTATTCAATGCTGACTTTATCGGCTTTTTTCTCCGGTTTTATAGTTACGCGCGGGCTTATTTCTCCTTCCCAAGCAATGGTTTGCTCCAATAATTTTTTACTGGATGCATTCGGATGCAGTAATGATTCTGATTTTACTTCAAAATCTCTGTTTTCACCATAATATTCTAAAAAGTGAGCAACCAGTTCCCCTTGTCCATAATTTATCGAAAGTTGTTTTTCGGTTTCTACTGCGTAGGTATCTACCGGGTAAAGGTTTAATCCCGCCCATCTTGCTGCACTTAGATATTGGAATTTATTTGTAAACAACGGTAAGCAAAGTAAATTACCCTCCAAAATCATCGGTTGTTTTTGAAGCAAGAGGGTGTCGTTATATCTACCTTGGGCACTAAAGCAAAAGTCGTATTTATTGCTGCTATTTGTATGTAAGGAAAAGGTAATTTCTTCCTCATTGGAGAAACGGTGCAAAGCATCGCTCCCTTTTCCGATGTCGCATAAAGGAGCATTCAAATCCAGCCCAGTACTTAACCGACCTTTTTGAAAACTTTGCCTTAACAAAAGTAGAGATTGTAACACGCTTGATTTTCCGGAACTATTGATGCCGGTAAGGAGCGTTAAAGCTCCCGTTGTTAATTCAGTATTTCGGTGTGATTTAAAGTTCGCTATCTTCAATTTTGTTATCATCGGTTACTTTTATTTTAATCCCGTTTATACTTTTTTGTAATACTTGTTGAAACCATGAAAAACGAATATTGACACTATCTTTTGTCCCCGTTCCTCTTGATAAAGCATTGCTGTAGCGACTACTGTTCATCAATATAATAAGATTATCTTTGAACAGTTCACTATTTTGACAGAGCAAATTTTCCTCGTCATTATTCAGTTTTGCAAAGTTAACAGAAATAACTTCAAAATAGGCTTTGTTGATAGGACGACGATTGTCTTCTCGGCCAGTTCGCCTGCGGAACGCATCGTTACCAAATATTCTCATTGCCATTTGTAGGGAGCGCGTAAAATCCGCTTCAAGAAGTTTGGGATCGGATTTTTCTAATATTTCCATGCTTGAGTTGATAAAATCATCCAAACCCGGTTGGTATTCCGTATAACTAATCAAGTAAAATGCAATAAAGCGGCTTATAAAATCGCGGTCTTGCATCCTGTTAAAAGGTACTTTCCAATCAGTAGCTCTTTTGAAATCTTCTAACTGTGCCAAATGCTTAATTGTATCAGCCGCTTTTCCCTGATAAACTGCATTGCGAATTTCTTGTGGTGTCAGCTCAAGTCCACCTGTGTTTAATCGTTTAAATAAAATAAAACGAATATTCCGGTGTGCTTTTTTAATGAGGTTAACTGTAATTGGGCGGGTAATGATACTACGCTGCAAAGTGCGGTCTAAATCGTCAAAACCTGCTCCTTCTAAGTAGGTTTTACCATCTTTTTCTCCCAAAAATTCTAATCCTGTTAATTTCAATGTTTTCTTAACGCAAAAATTCTCGATAGAACAACAGCGTTGTAAGCCGTCCACAATATCCCATTGCGGATTGGTGGTGTCAAAATAAAATGCCGGTAATGGAAGCCCTAACAAAATGGATTCAATTAAACGGCTTTGTTTGTCTGGCGACCACAAATTTCCCTCTCGTTGAAAGTCTGTATTCATATTGATTTCATCATGCTCTATCCGGTCTATTAAATAACCAACCGTGTAGGGCGGAGTTTCAATCTCAATTTCATTCGGATTAAAAGGATGAGTAATTGTAACTTTTCCGGAAGAAGTGTCTTCGTTGTCTATTATTTGTTCGCCCTCTATTTTATTTAATTCTTCCATACTTTTTTCTTTTATATCACCTTACATTCATAGTATTTTCATACCCCATTCTCATAATAGTTGATGAATGCGTTGTTCACCACTTTATTTCCGCCGGGGGTGGGGTAGTTGCCCGAAAAGTACCAGTCGCCGTTATTGTCGGGACAGGCGGCGTGCAAGCCTTCCAGCGTTTGGAATACCAGCTCTACTTCAGCCTGCATGTTATCGGGGCGTAACAGTTCCACTATTTTTGCGGATATTTGTTCGGGTGTGAAAGGCTTGTAAATAGCCGTCACGTGATTAACCAATTGTTCGCTTGGTAAACCCTGTTGGGCCTTGCATTGACGGTACACCTCTTCAATGATGTGCGCCTGTCCTGTCTCTTTCAATAGTTCAACAGCGGCCAAAAAGGCGCAAAATTCACTCATCTGTGACATCTCAATACCGTAACAGTCGGGATAACGGACTTGCGGCGCCGAACTTACAATCACTATTTTTTTAGGTTCCAGCCGGTCAAGCATTTTTAAAATACTTTGCTTGAGCGTAGTGCCCCGCACAATGGAATCGTCGATAATAACAATGCTGTCATGCCCCCTGTGGACTATTCCATAGGTGACGTCGTACACGTGTTCCACCATATCGTTGCGTGAGCTGTCTTCCGTAATGAACGTGCGTAGCTTGACATCTTTTACGGCAATTTTTTCCGCTCTCATGCGTTTTCCGATAATGCGGCGTAAATTTTCGCTGTTCAACTGATCGCCTAAGGCCAGGATCTGTTTTTCCTGCTCTTTTATTAAATGATCTTCTACTCCTTTTACCATGCCGTAAAACGCTGTTTCCGAAGTGTTAGGAATGTAAGAAAAGATTGTATTGTCTAAGTCGTGATTGATGGCGTTGAGGATTTGCGGGACCAATTGCTCGCCTAATTTTTTCCGTTCGCGGTAAATATATTTATCTGTTCCGCGGGAGAAATAAATGCGTTCGAACGAACAGGCTGCCCGTTGTTCGGCCGGTAGCACCTGCTCAACGCGGCAGCTGCCGTCGCGTTTGATGATGAGCGCTTCGCCGGGCATAAG
>DBDM01000011.1 GCA_002293585.1 Bacteroidales bacterium UBA932 | reverse complement strand
GGACTACTGCCGCAGCAAGGGGATCACGGTAGCCAACGCGGCAGGCTGCAACGCCCCGGCGGTGATGCAATACGTAGTGCGCGGATTATTCGAGCTGGCACGCCGGCACAATAAGGCTTTTTCCGCGCTTACCCTCGGCGTTGTGGGCGCCGGGCATGTAGGGTCACTCGTGGCCACTGCCGCCGGAGCGCTTGGCATGCGCGTACTGCTCAACGACCCCCCGCGCGCAGCACGCGAGGGACAAGCCGGATTTACCGCCCTGCACACCCTGCTGGAACAATCGGATGTGGTCACGCTCCACNNTTTGAAAAAATGCGGAAAGGCGCGGCGTTCATCAACACCTCGCGCGGCGAAACAGTCGACGAAGACAGCTTATTGAGGCACCGTGAAAATTTGAGTTATATTATATTAGATGTATGGAACCGGGAGCCGCACATCAATATACCCCTGCTGCAAGCCGCAGATATCGCTACCTGCCACATTGCCGGCTATTCGCTGCAAGGCAAGCGCCGCGCTTCGGAAATGGTGACAACACAGCTGTTAGCATGGTATAAAGGTGAAAGGGTGGAAAGGGTGGAAAGTATAAAAATGAAAGATGAAAATGAACTTTATTTGGTAATTAACAAAACATTTCCTATCTTTGAGGTAGATAAACAATTACGTCAATCGCCCGGCGATTTTGAACAACTGAGGAACAATTACCCGCTACGCAACGACTTTTCGGCCTACGCAGTAACATTACAGCAACCCAACCGCGAGCTGGAACACACCTTGCGCACACTTGGATTTCAAACAATTACGAATTACGAATGACAAATTACGACCTCCAGCAATTAAAAACACTCGGCATTACCCCCGAACAGGTAGAACGGCAAATCAATAATTTCCGCCGCGGATTTCCCTACCTGCCCATTATGGCGCCGGCTACTCCGGCATTAGGTATCACGCAGTTTAACAGTGAGGAACAAAACGGGCTGGTGCAACGTTTCGACAAATGGGGCGGCAGTCGCCTCAAATTCGTTCCCGCCTCGGGAGCCGCCACCCGCATGTTCAAATCCTTATACGAATTTCTCGATACCGGAAAGAAAAACAAAGACACGGAAGAATTTTTCGCGAAATTGGACCATTTTGCCTTTTACGAAAAACTAAAAGGTGATAAAAAGCCGGAAGAACGCACCGAGAAAGATTGGGTGGAAAACTTATTGGAAAAAAGCGGACTGAACTACGGCAGCCTGCCGAAAGGCTTATTGCTGTTCCATAACTACCCCGAAGGACCGCGCACGGCGTTTGAAGAGCATCTGGTGGAAGCGGCACTCTATGCCAAAGACGGCAAAGGAATAGCCAGACTGCATTTTACGGTATCGCCGGAGCACCGCCGCGGCTTCGAGGATTTACTGAAAACCGTGCAGCCCATCTATGAAAAACGCTATAACGTACACTATGAAGTAAGCTTCTCCGAACAGAAAAAATCTACCGACACCATTGCGGTCGACCTCCAAAACGAGCCTTTCCGCAATGCCGACGGCACACTGCTCTTCCGCCCCGGCGGACACGGCGCTCTGCTCGACAACCTGGCGGAGGTCACGGAAGACATCATATTTATCAAAAATATCGACAACATCACGCCCGACAAGCTGCGCAGCGACACCGTACACTGGAAAAAAGTGCTGGCCGGACACCTGCTCCAACTGCGCAAACAGATAGCGCACTACCTGCAATTACTCGAGAAAGGCGCCGGAGAAGTGGAACTCAAAGAAATTGCCCGCTTCCTCGAAACAGCCTTCTGCATTGGCCTTCCACCGGTGGAAGGCAGCGATTATGCACGCTTATTATACGCCAAGCTGAACCGCCCCATCAGGGTCTGCGGCATGGTGAAGAACGTAGGCGAACCCGGCGGAGGGCCTTTCATAGCGCGCAATGCCGACGGTTCCACTTCGTTACAAATTGCCGAGAGCGTACAAATAGCGCCCAACGACCCCGAAGCGCAACAACACTTCAAGGCGGCTACCCACTTCAACCCCGTGGATTTGGTATGTTCATTCCGCGATTATAAAGGCGGTATTTACCCCCTGGCCGATTTCCGCGACCCCGACACCGGTTTCATTTCTCAAAAGAGCAAAGACGGCCGCGACCTCAAAGCGTTGGAGCTGCCCGGACTGTGGAACGGCGCCATGAGCGACTGGAACACGGCATTTGTGGAAGTGCCGCTCATCACCTTCAACCCCGTAAAAACGGTGAACGACCTGCTGCGGAAGGAACATCAGGGATAAATCCCTCACAGATCTCACAGATTTACACAGATAACCCCAAAAAGTCGTTCCGGAAAATGTATTTTTACCAAGAAACAGTATCTTTGTATTTTCAAAACTAAAATAGGATGAAAAGAGTACTATTGGAAAAATTGAAACAATGGAAGAATAGCGATACACGACAACCACTTATTCTTCGAGGAGCGCGTCAGGTTGGTAAAACCTGGTTAATGAAAGAGTTTGCCAAAACCGAATACGAAAATTATATTTACGTCAATTTTGAGTTCGACAACGACTTGAAAACACTCTTTGAAACCGACCTTAATCCTGAGCGTATTTTGTTGCACTTGAAATCATTTTCGGGTATAGAAGCGCAACCTCACACAACACTCATTATTTTCGATGAAATTCAAGAGGCGAATCGCGGACTTACTTCCCTAAAATATTTTGCAGAAAATGCACCTGAATATCATATTATCGCAGCGGGCTCTTTGCTTGGAATTACGCTACACAAACACGTATCGTTTCCTGTAGGCAAAGTTGATTTTTTGGATTTATACCCGCTAAATTTCTACGAATTTCTTTGCGCCATTGATCAGGAACGTTTCGCCGAACTGCTAAAGACAGGCGACTTTCAAATGATTACTTCGTTTAAAGCAAAATATATCGAGTGGCTACGGCAGTATTATTTCGTCGGAGGAATGCCTGCGGCGGTAGCTTCATTCGCCAAAGAAAAGGATTTTATCAAAGTGCGCGAAATTCAGGAAAAAATCTTAGACGCTTACGAAAGTGATTTTTCCAAACACGCTCCTGCTGAAATAGTGCCGCGTATTCATCTGGTTTGGAACGCTATTTTGCCACAATTGGCGAAAGAAAATCGCAAATTTATTTATGCGAAACTACAAAAAGGAGCAAGAGCCAGAGAATTTGAATTGGCCATGGCATGGCTACTCGACTGCGGATTGATCAAACAAGTTTTTCGTGTCGCGAAGCCTTATTTGCCCTTAAAAGCGTATGCCGACTTTTCCGCGTTCAAGCTCTTTATGGTTGATGTCGGACTAATGGCCGCGATGGCAAAATTAGACGCTAAAGTTCTTTTAAAGGGAAGTGAAATTTTCGAAGAGTTTAAGGGAGCGTTAACGGAGCAATTTGTCTTTCAGCAACTCTCACAAAATAAACAATTAGTAATCGCCTATTGGACTTCGGAAAGTTGGAAAGCAGAAGTGGATTTTCTTATTCAGCATTCAAATGAAATCATTCCTGTAGAAGTAAAAGCGGCTGAAAATCTACAAGCAAAAAGCCTGAAAACATTCTGTCAAAAATACAACCCGCCAACTGCGATTCGGACATCCTTAGCAGACTATAGAGAAGAAACCCGGCTAAGGAATATACCACTCTATATTATCGGAGATTATTTTAATCACGTAGTATCTGCTTAAAATTACTGATATTTCGACAGGCGGAATACGATGCCCAAACAAAGGGCATGTGTAACGGAATACGCATCATCTGCCCACTGCTCCTGCACAGGCTCATAACGGCTTATATTTGTATAGACCCGTTCAGATGTATCTCTATAACCACTATAACCAATAAATTCCTCCAAAGTCTCCACGCCCACGTGGGCATCTTTTACCATATTAACAATTTCCTGAAATACTTGCAGCAGTTCTTCATCCGTAGCTCCAACAGTACGCGGTTTATAGGTTGCATATACGGCATTCCAGTCGACGCCTTTCTCGTCGAAGTATACATATTTTCGATCCATTTCGCGCCAAAAAAACTCGAAGGGGTCGGTAGCTCCTTCTTCAACGGGCGAGCAGGAAACTGCAAGAAGCAAAAGAATGGGAAAAATAATGTATTTCATATTTAGGAATCAAAACAGAATAAAATAAAGTAGGGCAATTCTCGCTTTTTTTCAGGTTTCATAGTATTTTATTTTAATTAGAAAAAGTCTCACGATCTCAAAGTCTATAAAAAAATCCCCGCGAACTTACGCCGCAGGGACTTCCTTCTCAACACCTCAAGGTCTCAAGGTTTCAATATCTATAACTGCGGTCCTGCAGGGATCAAGGCCTTGCCGGCTTCAGTGTCGCAATACTGTTCGAAATTCTTAACATATTTTGCACCTAAACTCTTGGCCTTTTCTTCCCATTCTTTTACGTCTTTATATGTCTGACGCGGGTCGAGGATGCCGTCCGACACATTATTCAATTTCTTGGGCGCCGTGAGGTTCAGGATGGGAATATGCACGGTTTCGGCTTTCTCGATAGAACCGTCGATGATGGCGTCGATAATGGCGCGGGTATCTTTAATGGAAATACGTTTGCCCGTGCCGTTCCAACCGGTGTTTACCAGGTAGGCTTTGGCGCCGTGTTCTTTCATTTTTTTGGACAAGGTCGAGGCGTACATGGTGGGGTGCAACGTCAGGAAAGCCTCGCCGAAAGCGGGTGAGAACGAAGGCAGGGGTTCGGTAATGCCGCGTTCCGTTCCGGCTAATTTTGAGGTATAACCGCAAAGGAAATGGTACTGCGCCTGTTTATCGTCTAAGA
>DBDM01000164.1:4574-12156 GCA_002293585.1 Bacteroidales bacterium UBA932 | reverse complement strand
ACGTGTTTCCTGACGGAACACCGGTTCCCGATTGGTTTGGTCAAAATGAAATTGCAGACATCAACACACTGGGTAAAATTTACCGGATTACGGATTATGGCGTTGTAAATGACAGCACTGTAATCCAGACCGGAAAAATACAGGCTGTTATAGATAGAGCATCCCGGTCGGGCGGGGGAGTTATCCTCATTCCCGAAGGAACATTTTTGAGCGGTTCGCTTTTCTTCAAGCCCAACACCCATTTGCACATTGAGAAAGGCGCTGTGCTGAAAGGAAGCGATGATATAAGTAATTTTCAGCTTTTGCCTACCAGAATCGAAGGACAAAGCATAAAATATTTTGCTGCGCTTGTCAATGCCGATCATGTAGACGGATTTACCTTGTCGGGACAAGGAACTATCAACGGCAACGGCTTGCGCTACTGGAAAGCCTTTTGGCTGCGCCGGGAATTTAATCCCAACTGTACCAATATGGATGAAATGCGGCCGCGTCTTGTGTATATTTCAAACTGTAAAAACGTTCGACTTTCAGGCGTGCGTCTTGAAAATTCACCTTTCTGGACAACGCATATTTATCGTTGTGAAAATGTAAAACTGTTAGGCTTGCATATATTTGCCCCCGAAAAACCGGTAAAGGCGCCGAGCAGTGATGCCGTCGATATTGACGCCTGCACGAATGTGTTGATTAAAGATTGCTTTATGTCGGTCAATGACGATGCGGTGGTGCTCAAGGGTGGCAAAGGCCCGGCAGCTGATAAAGACCCTAATAACGGCGAAAATCGTAACATCATCATAGAAGACTGTGTGTTCGGTTTTTGTCATGCGGCGCTGACCTGCGGAAGCGAATCGATACATAACTATAATATACTTTTTCGCCGTTGTAAGATCAACCGCGCACAGCGTTTGCTCTGGTTAAAAATGCGCCCCGATACACCCCAGAATTACGAGTATATCACAGTGGAAGATGTTGAGGGAAACGGGGTCAACTTTATTTACATTCATCCCTGGACACAGTTTTTCGACCTGAAAGGGCACGCCGGCCCGCTCATGTCCTACGGTAGCCATATTACCATGAGGAATATAAAATTCACCGGCGAAACTTTTTTTAATGTCAGCGCTTCAGCGCAGTATAAATTGTCTTATTTCACATTTGAAAATTTGGAAATTACTGCCGACAATCCCGTTTTTCTTGCCGGACTGGTCGAGCATTTCACCATGAGCAATGTGGTAATAAACGGAAAGAATGTGCAAATAAAATAATCAACCGGGTATGGCAGATACATTAATAATTCCCGCCGGTCTTACTAAAGAAGAAAAATACAAGGCGCTCCTTCCGCAGTTGAAGTCCATGCTGGAAGGCGAAAGCGACGGTATTGCGAATATGGCGAATGTAGCCGCCGCCCTGAAAGAAATATTCCGTTTCTGGTGGGTGGGATTTTATATCGTTAAAAATAATGAATTAGTGCTTGGCCCTTTTCAGGGGCCTATTGCCTGCACACGTATTGCCCGTGGCCGCGGTGTATGCGGTACGGCCTGGAAAGAGGGGAAGACCCTTATAGTTCCCGATGTGGAGCAATTTCCCGGACACATCGCCTGCAGTTCCGCTTCAAAATCGGAAATTGTAGTACCCCTGTTCAATAACGGCCTTGTGTGGGGCGTGCTTGATGTCGACAGCGATCGGCTGAACGGGTTTGACGGAACGGACGCGGACTATTTAACGAAAATAGCAGGGTGGCTCAGACATTAATTTAACATTTCGTTTAGACTAAGTATTTGTCAAATCTATTGAAAAATCTTTTAGAACGAATAATGGCAAAACCTTAATTTGTATATTTACCAGAATTGTCGTATCTTTGAGTATTAATTTTTAATATGAAAAAGATATATATCCTCATTCTTCCGGCTCTTATGGCTTGGTACGGTTGCAGTAATAAGCCGGAACGTGTAGCGTCCTGCGTAGATCCCATGATAGGAACTGGCTTTACCGGTCACACCTATCCGGGTGCCACATTGCCCTTTGGTATGGTGCAACTGAGTCCCGATACCAAATTAACAGGTTGGCAGGGCTGTTCGGGTTATCACTACGAGGATAGCGTGATCTATGGCTTTTCGCATACGCACCTTAGCGGAACGGGTGTCGAAGATTATTGTGATATCTTGGTAGTACCCACGACGGGTAAAATTCAGTGGGAGAATAAAGACTATCGATCGGATTTCAGCCATGCTTCGGAAAAAGCATCTGCCGGTTATTATGCCGTAACCCTTGATAAGTATAATATTCAGGCGGAGCTCACGGCTACTGCGCGCGTGGGATTTCATCGCTACACGTTCCCTGAAAAACCGCAAGCAACTATCCTTTTTGATTTGAAACATCGCGGGACGTTGTTGCAGAGTGGCTTAGATGTTGTTGGCGTTGATGAACTTTGCGGCTATCGTCATGTTCGCCAATGGGCGCAAGACCGCCGGATCTACTTTGTGGCTAAGTTTTCCGAACCGTTTACTTATGCGCAGCTCAACGACAGTACCAAAGCGGCCTTCAACTTTGCGGGGAAAAATATTATGGTGAAAGTAGGCTTGTCGTCCGTCAGCGTTGAGAACGCCCGCAAAAACTTAGAGGCCGAATTGCCGGGTTGGGATTTTGATCAGGTGAAAGCCAATGCCGCAGCTGCATGGGAACAGGAATTGTCGAAGATCATTGTAGAAGGCGGAAGTAAAGAACAATACAACACATTCTATACGGCTTTATATCACACGGCCATAGTGCCGAATTTATATATGGATGTCAACGGAGAATATGCCGGCCGTTATGGAAAAACAGGAAAGGTGGATTTCAATAATTATACCATATTTTCATTGTGGGATACCTATCGCGCCGCTCATCCCTTATACACCATCACCAATCCCAAACGTAACCGGGATTTCATTAAGTCATTCCTTCGTTTGTATGATGAAGGCGGGCTGTTGCCGGTATGGGAACTGGCCGGCAATGAAACTTTTTGCATGATCGGCCATCATGCCGTGTCGGTTATTGCCGATGCGTATATAAAGGGCGATCGTGATTTCGATGTGGAAAAAGCCTACGAGGCTTGCAAAACAAGCGCCGACACGTCCTTGTTCGGCTTGCAATATTTTATCCGAAAAGGATATATCCCGCTGGATAAAGAAAGCGAATCCGTGTCGAAAACCCTGGAATATGCCTACGATGCGTGGTGTATTGCGCAAATGGCGAAAGCAATGGGCAAGGAGGCTGATTATGCCGAATATATCCAACGGGCGCAATATTACAAGAATATTTTTGATTCGTCTACCGGCTTCATGCGGGCCAAGAGCAATGAAACCTGGCATGCGCCTTTCGATCCCTTTGAAGTGAATTTCAATTATACGGAAGCTAATTCATGGCAATATAGCTTTTATGTGCCGCAGGATATTGACGGGCTGGCGCAGTTGCATGGTGGTAAAGATGCTTTGGCAGCTAAAATAGACGAGATGTTTGCGGCTTCCACAGCTACTACAGGGCGTCGGCAATCGGATATTACCGGGCTTATCGGGCAATATGCGCACGGCAATGAGCCCAGTCACCATGTGCCTTATTTGTATAATTATTTAGGACAGCCGTGGAAAACCCAAAAGATGGTGCGTCATATCATGGACGAGTTGTATTCCGCCGGCAACGACGGCTTGTGCGGCAATGAAGACTGCGGACAAATGTCGGCCTGGTATGTGATGAGTGCTTTGGGATTTTACCAGGTAGCGCCGGGCGCTGAGTATTACACTATCGGTACACCGTTGTTTAAAAAGGCGACCATCAACCTTGAAAATGGAAAACGATTTGTGATCAAGGCGGATAAACCTTCGGCGAAAAACTGTTACATCCAATCGGCTACCTTGAACGGGGCTGACTACCGGAAGGCGTACATCACTCACGCCGATATTATGAATGGCGGAGAGTTATCGTTCGTGATGGGCAGCGAGCCGAATCAGGAATGGGGTACGGGTGAAGGCAATGAACCGGTTTCTGCTATTACCGATCACTTAATTGTGCCTGTGCCGTCGGTGCAGCGGGGGTATCTCACTTTTAGAAATAGCGATACGTTAGTAATTGCATGCCCCAAAAACAGCACTGTTCATTATACTCTGAACGGCGCTTCGCCTACGGAAAAGTCGGCAAAATATGAGGCCCCCATCGTTATGCGAAAAAATACGGTGCTGAGAGCCGTGGCTGTGAATAATGGTAAAACAAGTAAGGAGATTGACGCGATATTTAATAAGATACCGGTGGACTGGATGCTCACGTTGGACTATCCATATTCTTCGCAGTATCCGGCCAGCGGTGAATGGGCGCTCATCGACTATATCAGGGGCCTGCCTAATTTCCGCTCGGCTACCTGGCAGGGCTTCTATGGCGTTGACCTGGCCGCCACCCTCGATTTGGGTAAGGTTCAACAGGTAGGAGAAGTGAGTATAGACTTTCTTCAGGGCNNGAATGACGGCAAGCGTTTTACGGAACGGGGCGTGATAAAGTGTCCCGTTGAGCCGAACCTTCGTGAAAGCGTGATCTACCGTTTCAAACAAAAAATCGGACAACCGGTGCGTTATCTCAAAATTGTAGCCAAGAACTTCGGGCCTTGTCCCGACTGGCATCCGGGCGCAGGCTCCAAGACTTTCCTGTTTGCCGACGAGATAGAGGTGAAGTAAGGATTGAAAATTGAAAATGATTTAGAACGTGGATGACGCGGATTGAGCGGATAATCGCGGATGTTTTTAGAGATGGGCGATGAGTAAGGCGTAAGCAAATAACTCATCACTCATCGTTTATCACTCATCACTAAATTCCTCAACCGCATCAGCGCCTCTATGAAATAATAGTCGGCGTAAGTGAGCGGCACGTCTACCTCACTGTTAAAGGGCAAGCCTCCTACACTGTGTTTCAAAATGAACCCGCCATTCGTGCCGGCTTCTGCACGATAAGCAGGGGTTGAAAGATTGCTGATGATAGTTGTTGCGGTGTTCAAATAATTTTTCGACTGTTCGCCTTTGGCATACTGTGATAATTCAACCAATGCCGAGGCCATAATGGTCGCCGCGGAAACGTCGCGTTTCGCCTCCGGAATATCGGGAGCATCATAATCCCAGTACGGAATTTTATCGGCCGGAAGGTAGGGGTGGTTCAGTAAAAAATCGGCAATACGGCAGGCTTGTGCCAGGTAGTTCTCCTTGTTCGTTTCGCGGAACATCATGGTGTAGCCGTACAAGGCCCATGATTGTCCGCGCGCCCACGCCGAACTATCGGCATGGCCCTGCCAGGTGCAACCTCCTATTTTCACGCCGGTCAGCGTATCGTAGTCCACCACATGATAGCAGCTATAGTCGGGACGAAAATGATTGTCCATAGTCTTGTCGGCATGGCTGACGGCAATGTTGTGAAACGTGCTGTCACCCGATACCCGGCCGGCCCAGGTTAACATTTCGAGGTTCATCATGTTGTCGATGATAACAGGAAATTGCCAGCGCCCCCAGCTCCATGAGCGGATGCAGCCTGTCACCGGATTGTAGCGCGAACATAACGACGCGCTGCCCTTCAACAGGATCTCCTTATATGCAGGGTTTTGTGTCAGCCGGTAACCATTGCCATAGCTGCAAAACAGCATGAACCCTAAGTCGTGCGTACTTGTATTGTATTGCTCTTTTTCGAGCAGCCCGGTACTGCGTATGGCTTCGGCTTTCAGACTTTCATCGTTGGAGTACTCGTAGAGATACCATAGCGCACCGGGATAAAATCCGCTGCACCACCAGTCTGAGCCTGAGGTGATTAACGTGTCGCCGGAATAGGTTTTGGGCAATTTTCCGTCCGGTAGCAGGGTACCCATATATTTGTATTGTTGCACGGCCAATTGCAGGTTGTCGTCAATCAATTGATCCGTGCCGGAACGGGAAGAACAGGCGCTGATTATTAATGAAAGGAAAAGAAAATACAAGTGTTTTGATTTCATAGTCAACTGTGATTAGAAAACAAATATAATCAATTTTTTCAGATATAAAAAATGTTTATCTTTGTATATTCATATAAAAATTTCGATGATACGATGAAAAAAGTAAACCTGCTGATTGTGTTTTCCTTATTGTTGAGTTTTCCTTTGCCGGCGGCCTCAAAGAAAGATGCCGGGTCTATATACAAAAAGGGATGGATTGATTTCAATAAAAACGGTGTAAAAGATATCTACGAGGATCCGGCACAGCCTGTGGAGAAGCGGGTAGCCGACCTGTTGTCGCAAATGACGGTGGAAGAAAAAACCTGTCAGTTAGCTACCCTCTACGGCTACGGACGGGTGCTAAGAGATTCCCTGCCTACCGCTAACTGGAAAAATGAAATTTGGAAAGACGGTATTGCTAATATCGACGAGATGTTGAACGGTGTAGGACGTAGTTCCAGAACTACGCCGCACCTGTTGTATCCTTTTAGCAAACATGCCGAAGCTATTAATATTTGCCAACGCTGGTTTGTAGAAGAAACCCGTTTGGGCATTCCTGTTGATTTCAGCAATGAGGGTATTCACGGATTAAATCACACCAAGGCTACGCCGCTGCCCGCGCCTATTGCCATTGGTAGCACATGGAACAAGAAATTGGTTTACGAAGCGGGCGCTATTGCCGGAAAGGAAGCCAAGGCCTTGGGATATACCAATGTGTATGCGCCTATCTTAGACGTAGCTCGCGATCCGCGCTGGGGACGAGTGTTGGAGTGTTATGGCGAAGATCCGTTTTTGATTGCAGAATTGGGTATACAAATGACTAAAGGCATACAGGATCAGGGTGTGGCGTCTACCTTGAAACACTACGCTGTGTATAGTGTTCCGAAAGGAGGACGCGACGGCGATGCGCGTACCGACCCGCACGTGGCACCACGCGAAATGCACGAGATGCACCTGTATCCTTTCCGCCGCGTTATTCAGGAAGCGCAGCCCATGGGCATCATGGCCAGCTACAACGACTGGGATGGCGTGCCGGTGATTGCCAGCCATTATTTTATGACCGAACTGTTGCGCCGGCAATATGGCTTTACCGGCTATAGTGTGAGCGACAGCTGGGCGGTGGAGTACGTGCAAACCAAGCACCGCGTGGCTGCTAACGAAGAAGAGGCCGTTCGCCAAGTGGTGGAAGCGGGCTTGAATGTGCGCACAGGTTTCACTCCGCCTGCCGATTATATCCTGCCGTTGCGCCAACTGTTGGCCGACAAGAAAATTTCTATGGAAACAGTTGACCGCTTGGTAGCAGAAGTATTGAGCGTGAAATTCCGGCTGGGACTGTTTGAACATCCTTACGTAGCCGACACAAAAGCCGCCGACAAAATAGTGGGCGAAGATAAGCATCTGGATTTTGTTCGGCGAATGCAGCGTGAGTCGCTGGTGCTGTTGAAAAACGAAGGTGGTTTGCTGCCGTTGGATAAAAACAAACTGAAAAAAGTGTTGGTGACCGGCCCCTTGGCTACTGAAACAAATTTCATGACCAGCCGCTATGGCCCCAATAAACTCACGCCGCACACTATTTTGGAAGGCTTGCAGGAGTACTTGGGTAACAATTGTGAA
>DBDM01000164.1:0-4552 GCA_002293585.1 Bacteroidales bacterium UBA932 | reverse complement strand
CCCGAACCAATGACAGAGAAAGAAATTGCAGGCATTCAGCAAGCGGTAGAAATGGCTGCAACCTGTGATGTGATTATTGTGGCGTTGGGCGAAGACGACCTTCGCACGGGTGAATCGAAATCACGCACTGCGCTGGGACTACCGGGACGACAGGAAGACCTCCTGCGAGCCTTGCACGCCACCGGTAAGCCTGTGGTGTTGGTGCTGGTTAACGGACAGCCTTTGACTATCAATTGGGCCAACAAATATGTTCCCGCTATTTTAGAAACATGGTTCCCTACCAACCACGCAGGTCCTGTGATTGCCGAAACCCTGTTTGGCGACTACAATCCGGGCGGCAAGCTGACGATGACTTTCCCTAGAACGGTAGGGCAAATTGAATACAACTTTCCGTTTAAACCCGGCGCTCATGCAGGACAACCCGGACGATACGACCCCAACGGCTTTGGAAATACACGTATCAACGGTGCATTGTATCCGTTTGGCTATGGGTTAAGCTATACCACATTCAACTATTCCGATTTAAGGGTTACGCCCGAACAACAACGGTCGCAGGGTGAGTTTACGGTGACCTGTAAGGTGACTAACACCGGAAGCCGCCAAGGCGATGAGGTGGTGCAGCTCTATGTACGCGACCTGGTGAGCAGTGTGACTACCTACGATTCCGTGCTGCGCGGCTTTGAACGCATCTCATTAGATCCCGGCGAGACAAAGGAGGTGCGTTTTGTGTTGAAGCCAAGCCACCTGGAACTTTTAGACCGTAATATGAACAGGGTAGTGGAACCCGGCGATTTTGAGATCATGATCGGCGCTTCGAGCGAAGACATCCGCCTGAAGCAGACGATTACGGTGTTGTAGAACTTAACGGTTATCGACTAAAAAAACCGGCAGGATTTCCTGCCGGTTTTCACTTTAAGGAGCCGCAGGGGTTGTTTTCCACAATGTATGAAATTCCTTAGACATATCCACCTGCACCCAATTGTTTAGGCGTAAAGAATCTTGCCAATGCGGTACAGCCGTTCCGTGATAGGGCTCGTATACATATTCTCGCTCGGCATCGTCATGGTTCAACATAAGCGCCATGTGCGGATACGGACTGCTTGAAACAAGATGAAACATGCCAAAATCACCGGTAGTGTTCCCAAAAGCAAAAACCGGAACTTTACCTATGTGGGAATAAATATTAAGACTTTTGCCATTTCCGTCATTTTTAGGTAAATAGATTCCTTTTTGTATTATAAAAGACATATTCCCGGATTTGTAATCGGGAGATAAAATCTGGCGGGTACCTATCAGGTGTTCGCGGTCTAAACCTATCGTTTGCGGGCAAATGCTCCAGACAACTCCTTGTATGGAGCCCGAAACAATATACACCTCGAACTCATTCTCTTTTAAATATTCAATGAGTTCCAGCATAGGCTGATAGAACATATCTCCATATAACATGCCATAGTTAGGCGCTTCTTTTTCATTTAAAAATTTCCCGGCATAATTTACATAGGTTTCATGGTTTACCTTATCAAAAGCCTTAAAGATTACCGAATCCATGTAATTCACATTGTTTACTACCCAATGATTAAGTACGGTAGTATCTGACGGATTTTCAGATAACAATTTGGCATATTGATATTCTGTTTTGTTGATCAGGCTTGGGTCTTTTTCCAGTTGGTCTACCATACCTTGTACGGCAACAGCTATTTCAAACCACAATGGCGCTTCGCAAGAGATAGTCCCGTCCATATCAAACACCGCCACTCGTGCTTCTTTTGGAATATTTTTGCTTTCAACATCTATGTAGTTTATTATCTGTTGTTTTATTTCCGTTTCATTCCATGAAGGGAGAGGGTTTTTTATTGACCCTTGCCGGCAAGAGAACAGCACCGAAATAAAACATAGAACCAGTACGCTTTTGTATATATAATTTTTCATGATGATATATTTTAGAGGTTTATACTTCCATTCCCACGGGCCTTTTTATATAATTTTCCATGTGAATGAGCGGGAGTGTGATAAATGGTGTTTGCCATCCGCCGATACGCACGTTCACATCAGCATACCGGGACAGGAGTTTTACCGCTTTTTCTTCCGGCATGCTTATAGCTTTTTGTGCCGCTTCATAGATTTCCCGATATTTTTCAGTAGTTCCTATAGCTACAGTCATCATGGCGCCCTTCTTCTTAATAAAGGTTTTGACGATATTGGTAACGACGGCAGGATTGATGCTTTCGTCTTGCAGGCAGATGTCTGTGATTGTTCCGGCAGCAAATCTATCCAAACGGAATTTGGATAAGGATTCCATCGTGCCTATAATCCCTGAGTGGGCAGTTCCCGGCGCAGGAGAAAAATTGGGTGCAATAGGTGCCCCTTCCAACCGGTTGGCAGAAGCTGCTGCTCCTCTTCCTTGCCAATTGTATTGTTCAAAAGTTCCCATTCCGGCTGTTATTTTCATCTTTATGTTATAGGTCATTCCTAAAGGTAGTCCATAATACCCCGCTAAAGAGCGCAATGATGCGATTTTTCTCCATTCTGTTTCATCGGCTTTATCCTGGAATAGTTTTTTACCGAAGGCGGCAGATTTCTGCACACATCTTTCAAATGTGTCCAATATGATGCAAGTAAGTGCATCTGCTTCCGCATCATTATTGCCGAATTTGGGAGAATTAGTGTCAAAGTCTACTCGAATATTAAGGTATAGCAATGCTTTTTCTTCGGGTAATGAGGTTTGGTTTGCACCAAAATTTTCACGGATAGCTTCACATACCTGTTCAATGGTATATTTTTTCTTTTCATACACCCATCGTTGGATGCCGGCCAACAGGTTTACCATATCGGGAACTGCACCTAACACGACCCCTCCTATATTATGATTGGCCCCTCCGGAAGCTTTGTCCGCCCCTTTCTCCATGCAGCCTTCCAAGTAAGCGGAAAAGAGGGGAGACGGTGCGGTATTTTCATCTATCATATAATACATGAATAGGGACATGACGGATTGGTCTACAAAAAACTGCAAATGTAATTCCATGTATTTTAAGATTTCTTCAAAGCTTTGAGGCAGGGGAGTCATAGGTGATAGTTTGGCTCCGCGGAACATGGCTTCTTCTTTCTTCAGGGAGGCTCCTTGATTCAGGGCAGACTCTATTGCCTGCATGCCCACAAGCATAGCAAAGGTCCAGTCGGACTTGCCGTTCAGAATAGGTTCCCAGCAGCCATCCACGCAATAATCATTGGCTAATTCCATCACTTTTTTCTGAGTGTCCGGTGTCTGTTCTTCATCTTGCATCAGTGCCGAATACATGGCCGGTATCATGACATCATCATTCAACACAGAGGGGTTGTTTTTTGTCCTGTAAATAGATGCCGCCACTTGGTTGACAAAGTCCTCGGGGCTGTCGTTATGCAGGCGGACATAAATGCCCGGAGCAGAGAGGTTGACATTCTCAATGGCTTGAAGAATCAGATAAGAACATTCATTAGTTGCATCCGTTCCATCCGGTTTCTTGCCGCCTATAATTATGTTTTGGAGAAAATTATTTACGCCGGCTTTTTGGTCAATGTAATATGGATGTGTGCCGAGTGCGTTGGCATAATCCACATGGTCTTGCTTGATTAGATATTTGGAGCTGAGATTCAGTCGCCCGGCACATTTGAGGATGAAACATTCGAATATTTCCAAGGCTTTATTTTTGTCTTTTTCAGATTCCAAATAAGGTTGTAGTACCTGGTCAAGGCGTCCTAATGAGATGAAGTTCATTGAGGCATGTAACGCTATATGAAAGAAGCAAATACTCTGCATTGCTTCGTGGAAGGTTTCTGCGGGAGAGCCCGGAACTTTCCGCGCAATTGCTGCCAGTGCTTTTAATTCTTCGGCCTTTTCAGGATGTTTTTTGGCTTCTTCTTCTGCCAGTTCGGCAAAGCGTTTGGCATAGTTAATAACTGCTTTACAAGCTAATTTTACGGCCCAATAGAAGTCAAATTTCTTTTTGTTGCTGATAAGCGCCCCATCCATATTACGTAGGATCCGCAGACATTCGGCTTTTTCGTCCTCCGAAGCGGAAGGATTATTCTGCAGCTCTTTATAGATTTTATTTTGTTCCCTGACTTCTTCTTTTCCTTTGTTTATTTTAGGAGAAAGTTCGTCCAATTTGTTACTACAGAATTTTATTTTTTTCCATAAGCCATCTCGTAATAATTCTTCATAATTCATTGTGTTGTGCCCGAACAGGGAGGTGGCATTACGGTTTGTAATGGAACCGGCCCGCAACTCGTCATCTGTAAGGAAATGAGGAAATACTTTTCCTAATCCGTTAGATCCCATCGGCATGTTTCCCAATAACAAATCACCGGTAAAAATATCGGCTGTGTGGGTTTTAGTGTTGTTCTTTTTATCGGTCATAGCTTCGAGCATACGGTCAATGGCAATGGCACGGCGTACAATAACCGAACATTTGTCAAAATTTTTCCATAGCGGGAATGAATCATCCGCATCTTCATGTGTGATGACATGATTAAACATTTCAGGTGTAAACCATTCTTCAGAACGGTCTCCCAATGC
>DBDM01000122.1 GCA_002293585.1 Bacteroidales bacterium UBA932 | reverse complement strand
ATCTCTTAATCACTTAGTCTCTTAATCACTTAGTCTCTTAGTCTCTTAATCACTTTTTTCGATTATCTTTGCACTGTGTGCAAAGAACTCGACATATCCGTAAAACCCGGCATAGCAGCCGACGAGCAGCAACTCAAAGCCGCCGCCGCTAAGGCGTTGTCCATTAACAGGCAAGAGATACGGGCGGTGCGCCTGTTGCGCCGCTCTATTGATGCACGCTACGGCGCTCCCGTGTTCCGGCTGAGGTTGCAGGTATATACCGGCGACGAACAACCGCCGCCGGCCGACTGTTTCAACTATCAATACGTAAAAGAAAAGCCGCCGGTAATTATTGTAGGTGCAGGTCCCGCAGGCCTGTTCGCCGCGCTGAAATTATTGGAGAAAGGGTTAAGACCCGTCATCCTGGAACAGGGAAAAAGCGTGAAGGAACGCAAATACGACATTGCCAAAATTCGCGACAATGTGATCAATCCCCATTCCAACTGGTGCTTCGGCGAAGGAGGGGCCGGCACTTATTCCGACGGGAAGTTGTATACACGTTCCAACAAGCGGGGCTCCATTCATCATATTTTACAACAATTAGTCGACCACGGCGCCGATCCGGATATTCTGGTCGACGCCCACGCCCACATCGGCACCGACCGCTTGCCGCACATCATTGCCAACATCCGCGAAACAATTATTACGCACGGCGGCGAATATTATTTCAACACCAAAGTCACTAACCTCATCGTCAAGGACGATAAAGTACTCGGCGTGGAAACCGCCGGCGGAACACGCTACGAAGGCGTGGCCGTAATTTTGGCCACCGGCCATTCGGCGTGCGACATTTATGAATTATTCGCCCGCAACGGCTGGGCGCTCCAAGCCAAGCCTTTCGCCATGGGCGTGCGCGCCGAACACCCGCAGGCGCTGATCAATGATATTCAATACAACGGCTATGAAGGATTACCGGCGGCCAGCTATAGTTTAACCACGCAGGTGGGCGACCGCGGCGTGTTCTCGTTCTGCATGTGTCCCGGCGGCATTATGGTGCCTGCCGCCACCGCTCCCGGCGAGATTGTGGTCAACGGCATGTCGAATGCGCAGCGCAACTCGCCTTACGCCAATGCCGGCATTGTGGCGCAGGTGAACCCGGCCGATTTTGCCCGTTACGAACAACACGGCGAGCTGGCGGGACTGCGGTTCCGGCAGGAAATAGAACGCAGTCTGTTCCGGTCGGCCGGTCAAAGCCAGCAGGCGCCGGCGCAGCGTATGGTTGATTTCGTGAACCTGCGCGCCTCATCGTCCCTGCTAAAGACCTCTTACATCCCCGGCGTTGTCAACGCGCCGCTGCACAAACTGCTGCCGGGGTTCATCGTGCAGGGATTGCAGCAGGCCTTCAAAGACTTCGACCGGAAAATGCGGGGCTACTTGTCGGGCGAGGCCATGCTGGTGGCTGTGGAGTCGCGCACCTCTTCCCCGGTGCGTATACCGCGCGATCCCGAAAGCCTCCAACACATCCGGCTGCGCAACCTCTATCCCTGCGGCGAGGGCGCGGGCTATGCGGGCGGCATCACCTCATCGGCCATCGACGGGGCCAACTGCGCGGAGAAAATCAGCGGAACATTTCGGGCGTTTTCTCACCTCACCAGTATAATAAATGACTAAATTGGCTGAAAATAACCGTCATAGTGTATATATTTCGTGCTAAGCCCCTTCTAATCGTTTAATTTGCTTATCAAAATCAGAAATGATTTTTTGTGTTTTGTTGAACTCATTATATTCTTCCTCGGCTTTTTTATCGGCTATAATCTTTGAAATTTTGCCTTTATCTTGCAAAATTTTAAACTTGCGGAAATGCAGAAATTCATTCACACTTTGGACAAACTGCTGCATTGTAAATGTATTTTCATTTTCAATCAAATCTTCTATATAGTCAAAATAACCTGTTACAGCACGTTCTAAACGACGTATTTCATTTTCGGGCAGATAATTTTTTGCCACCGTAACATCTGATTTCAAAATCCGCCCATCGGGTGAATTTTTCCAAGTAGAAAGTCCCATATTTTTAGCTTTGCGGTCAGCTTTGGTATAGATAATTTCAGCAGCCGTTTGTCCCGTAATGGCAAAATGAAATTTGTTTTGCACCATTGCATAAAAGTCATTTGTAATAGGCGAATTGCGGTCATAATCAATGCAACATTCAGCAAAAATATCGGTAATTTGCTGATAAATCCGGCGTTCGCTTGCACGAATGGAACGAATACGCTCCAAAAGTTCACGAAAATAATCAACGCCAAAGGCAGTTTTTCCTTGTTTCAAACGCTCATCATCAAGCACAAATCCTTTGACAATAAACTCTTTGAGTGTTTTTGTAGCCCAAATTCTAAATTGGGTTGCTTTGGCTGAATTTACACGGTAACCAACTGAAATAATTGCATCTAAACTGTAAAATTGAGTATTATAATTTTTACCATCAGTAGCAGTTAGTAAGAAATTCTTACTAACTGAAACTTCCTGTAATTCACCATCTTTAAAAATATTCTTCAAATGCATGGTGATATTCTCTCGTGAAGTATCAAACAGCATTGCCATTGATTTTTGTGTAAGCCAAATCGTTTCCTCTTGTACCACCACATCAACCTTTATGTCTTCCTGTGGTGTGCTGTAAATTAAAAATTGCAGTTCTTTATTCATTATTGCTTCCCAAAAAATCGTTAATAATTTCATCAATCACTTGGCGCAGTTCCATTCTCTGCTCATATTCTAATTTTACTCTATGATTTGCTGTTCGTGCATGATTCTCTTTGTATTTGTGTACAAAGATATATATTTTTCAGGAGTGTGTTGTATTTTTAATCATTTTGAATAAATTTTCTTTGTCGTTCCCATTCTGCTTGTTTTAATTTACTTTCAATTTGACTATTTATGTATTGTTTAATAGGTAATAATTTTATACCAAGATTCGATTTCTCTACAATGGATAAAATATTTCTCCATTTTGCAGCATTAATATCTCCAATTATAACTTCTCCGCAATAGCATCCACCATTACCTATCCACCATATTTCTGAAAATAATTTTACATTTTGTGTTAGGGAAATAAATAACAGCAATATTTCTTCAAATAAATTAAGCATAGAATGTCTTGCTATATCTACCAATCGCCCCTGACGGGGCTTTGGTGGGTTTAATGATCTTTACATCTACCGACATTTCGTGCCTAACGGCACGCGGGCGGGCCGGTGCGGCAGACACACAGGTCTGCTCCTACACCCTTCCACCTTTTACCCTTCACCCTGTTAACCGTAAACTGCCTACTGCAAACGATGCACCTGGTCGTATAGATAACTGCTTTTGATTTTTAAGGTGACGGAGCGGCCGCCGTTTAATTCTTTCATCACATAAAGTATTTCCTGCCGCTTTTTCAGGGTGAACAGGTCGCACACCAGCACATAACGGCCGGCGTCACCGGCTTTGATCACCACCGGTTCGTTGCAAACATGCTGCAACGGGATGATCTCATCCCCGCCGGAAACAGTGTTTTTAGTGCGGATGTGCAAGCCATGATAATCGACACCATAGTCGACTTTCGAATGGTTGACAACGACCATGAGGAAGTAAAGGTGAGTGGCTGTAACCCCTATGGCATGCAGTTGCACCTCAAATCCGCCGGTTTTTTCACCTACCGTTAATATATTGCGCTTGCTTTGCAACAGGGCGGTGCAGTGTGGTGAAAAATCCGGAACAACCGGCGGGACACCCCCTGCCGTGTCGGCTACAGGCAATGCCTGTTCGCCCGGAAAGTGAATAGTAGCCCGGGGGATCTGTTCACTGAAACGGATCCACAAGGGATAGAAGGTGCGGTTGGCCAACACCACCATACCACCCAGTCCTTCCGCCGGCACGGCATAGTACTCGCCGAAGCGCAGGCCGAAACTGTTCGGCGTAAGCTGTTCCAATTGAATCTCGTCCGGCTCGCAATCGAATTTCACTTCGCTTACGTTGGCGTCGAATATGAGGTAAACGTAATTTTTCTTATTTAACCAAATGCTTTGCTGTTCTCGTATGTTCTGAGCGCCGGCGTAGGAGAAGGCTATCACCGGCAATAATAACGCGTAGATTTTTTTCATGTTGTTCATCATTTTTCGAATACATAATTATTAAACAAAAAGACAGTCCCTTCCGACAGGTGCAGGCAAAAAAAGCGCTACGCATACCCGCATACCGGCCTGCTCGCCGGCAGCGGACAACAGGAAGCCCCGGGGATCTATGTCACCGTAAAAGATCCCTACAACGGCACCACGATGCGTTGCGGCCTGCCCATGCCATAAGCGCTTACAACACCCGACGGCAGGACTGTCCGTAATAAATCAAATCATGCGTTACACCGGCACATAGTGAGCAGGCTATGTGGAATATAAGCAACAATATGTAGAACAAGGAATTTTGAGTCTTCGGTGGATAGGGCGGCAAAATTCCATTACAAAGATAAGCAAAAAAATGTAAAATAAAAAAAGTGCACAAAAATATTTATGCACTTTAATTTTTATCACTGTGAGCCGTTGCTACAAAGCCGTTTTAAACTGACTGAGGAAACGTACGTCGTTCTCGAAATAATGGCGCAGGTCCTTAACCTGCCATTTCAACATGGCAATGCGTTCAATGCCCATGCCGAAAGCAAAGCCGGTATATTTTTTACTGTCGATGCCCGATGCTTCGAGCACATTCGGGTCGACCATGCCGCAGCCCATGATCTCGAGCCAGCCGGTATACTTGCACACGTTGCAGCCCTTTCCTTTACAAATATTACAACTCACATCCACTTCGGCGCTGGGCTCGGTGAAAGGGAAGTAGGAAGGGCGCAGGCGTATCTGCACATCAGCGCCGAACATTTCGCGGGCAAAATAAAGCACCGACTGTTTAAGGTCGGCAAATGATACGTTTTCATCTATGTACAAGCCTTCCACCTGATGGAAAATGCAGTGCGCACGCGCCGAGATCGCTTCGTTGCGGAACACACGGCCGGGACAAATAATACGGATAGGCGGCCGGGCGGTTTCCATGGAGCGCACCTGCACCGAACTGGTGTGTGTGCGCAGCAACACCGGATTATCGCCGGTGGTCACAAAAAAGGTATCCTGCATATCGCGCGCAGGATGCTCGGGCGGAAAGTTGAGCGCGCCGAATACGTGGTAATCGTCTTCCACTTCGGGGCCTTCCGCCACGGTGTAACCCAAGTGCTTAAAAATATCGATGATCTCATTGCGCACGATCGACAGCGGATGCCGGGCGCCCGACGGCGCCGGGTGGCCGGGCATACTCAGGTCGGTCGAGGCGGACGTTTCGGTTTTTGCTTCAAGCACATCGCGCAACGCATTGATATGCTCGGCAGCTTTTGTTTTCAGCACATTCAATAATTGGCCGATCTCGCGTTTTTCTTCCGCAGCCACCTGTTTGAAATCATCGAACAAGGCCGTAATGCTGCCTTTTTTGCCCATCAGCCGTACACGCAACGCCTCCAACTCTTCTCTGCTTACAGCAGTCAGACTGTCTATCTCCGCCAGCAGTTGATCAATTTTACTACGCATAATAAATCATAAATTAAATTACTTCGCCGGGCGGATGCTTACAATGAAAATATCCTTCTCCGGGCGGTTGTTGGCGCTCGTCTTCGTAGCGGCAATTTTATCCACCACCTCCAATCCGCCGATGGTTTCACCAAATACCGTGTATCCGCCGTCCAGCTGCGCGCAGGCAGCGGGGTTTTCCACAATGTAGAACTGCGAGCCCGATGATTTTTTTTCAGGATTTACGGCATCGCTTTGACGGGCAGCCGCCAGTGCGCCTTTCTTATGCTTATACTGCGGTAAAATTTCGGCCGGAATTTGGTAGCCGGGACCACCCATACCATATTGGGCATTGGGTTTCGGATTGCGAGAGTCGGGGTCGCCGCCCTGAATCATAAAACCTTTGATCACCCGGTGAAAGATCAAGCCGTCGAAAAATCCTTCGGAAGCTAATTTCACAAAATTATCACGGTGCAAAGGCGTGTCTTTATACAATTTAACAGTGATCACCCCCTCGCCGGTTTCAATGTTCAGTACGGGTTCCTCGCCTAATGCGGCAGGATCGAATAATGGCTGTGCATTCATATTTGTAGATTGATTTTCAATTATTTCATCAGTTTTAGTCGCGGTTTTTTTAGGCGAATTATTGCAGGAAAACAATACCAGCGATACCGACAGGCAGATAAAAATAAATAAGCGATTGATTTTCATAATTCAGTATTTATATGTAACTTTGGACCTTAATATCTTATGCAAAGATAATCAATTCCTGTTAATTCACCAACAAAAATGGCTGGAAAACTACTATGAAACGCCTATTTCTTCTTTTATGGTTGATCGCCGGAAGTTGTGCGGCTACCGCACAAACCGTAGGTTTGGTATTGAGCGGCGGCGGCGCTAAAGGCATGACACATATCGGCGTAATCAAAGCCCTGGAAGAAAAAGACATACCCATAGACTACGTAGCCGGCACTTCTATGGGGGCCATTGTGGCAGCGCTCTATGCCTCGGGCTACACCCCCGACGAAATGATCGCCATCCTGCAATCTGCGGATTTTCGCAGTTGGTATAAAGGCTACGTGCAGGAAAAAGACGAAACGTATATTTTCCGCAGAACCCCCAACGCCGAAATGACCGGCCTGTGGTTCGACATCACCAAAAAGGGCTTCAAGCCCAGCCTGCCTTCGAGCATGGTGTCGTCCTACGGCATGGACCTGGCAGTGCTGCAGCTCTTTTCGGCCGCCGACGCCGTAGCCAACCATAACTTCGATAGTTTGATGGTGCCTTTCCGTTGCGTGTCGTCGGACATTGTGAAAAAGAAAGCTTACGTGGCGCGCAAAGGAAACTTAGGCACCATGGTGCGTGCATCCATGTCGTATCCCTTTTATTTCAAAGGGGTGAAAATGGATTCCACCATGCTGTTCGACGGCGGGTTCTACAACAATTTCCCCTGGGATGTGATGGCAAAAGATTTCAGCCCCGGTGTAATTATCGGGTCGAAATGCTCCGGCAATCCGCCCAATCCCGACGAAGACAATCTTTTTCAACAGTTGGAAAACATGTTGATGTTTGAAACCAATTACCACCTGCCTGCCGACAAGGGTATTGTGATAGAAACCCATCTTCAACACGTGTCGTTGCTCGATTTTGACAAGGTGCTGGAATTGTCGGCGATGGGACACGAACAAACCATGCGGCAGATGGACGACATTACCCGGCTCATTCACCGCCGGGTGGGACAGGACGAAATGGCCGCCAAACGCGAGGCTTTTCGCGCTAAAATGCCGCCGTTGAATTTCAGAAACGTAATCGTTACAGGCCCGCTGTCGGAAGCACAGGCCGGCTTTATCGACCGCAGCATCCGCGGCGACAAATACAACACCTTCGATTTCAACGAACTGAAAAAACATTATTACCGCACCATTGCTACCGGCAACATGAACACGTTTGTTCCCACTGCCGAAATGGATACCGCAGTCGGCGCTTTCAAGGTGGACATAAGGGCTACGCCCGCATCGAAGTTTCACTTAGGCATCGGCGGGAATATATCTTCTTCATCCCTGAACCAGCTGTTTCTCGGTTTCGACTGGCACCCCTGGGCTACCAACCTGCACCTTGGTTACACGGAATTTAACCTCGGATATTTTTTCTCGGGCGTCAAAGTGGGGTGGCGAAGCTACTTCGACGTATTCCCACTATATTTCGTCGAATTGGAGTTGAACTATCTCAAATACGATTATTACAACGGATCACAGGATCTGTCGTTTTGGGATAAACGGCCGAGCTACCTGCAGGAACGCGACTTGTTCGGACGGCTTTACTTCGGCGTGCCGGTCATCGAAAAGAGTAATTTTATCACTAAATTAGGCATCGTAGGCGGACGCGTGAATGATAATTATTTTCAAGATGATAATTTTTCGTCGCTTGACACTACGGATCAAACTACTTTCGAATACTTCATGCCGCAATTTATTATCGAACGGAATACCTTAAATCATAAACAATATGCCTGGAAAGGGAAACGCCAACACTTGTCGGTGAACTATGTGTCGGGCCACGAACGATACCGTCCCGGGGGCCGTTTCGAGGCCTTACTACCTAACCAAGGCTTACCACCCGACCAGGAAAAAAGCGAGAACGACCACCGTTGGTTTGCCGCACGCCTGCAGAGCGAATGGTACTTTACACTAAGCCCCTACGTGTCGTTAGGCACCTATCTTGATGTGATGGCTTCCGGCCAGTTGTTTTTCAGCGATTACTTTTCCACCTTGCTGGAGCTGCCGGCGTTCACCCCTACGCCACACAGCAAAACGCTGTTCCTGCCCAACTACCGCGCCCACATTTACGCCGGCGCCGGCATTATGCCCATCGTACGTTTTACCGATAATCTGCAACTACACTTCGGCGCTTACCTTTTCCAGCCTTATAAAATGGTAAGAGATATCGACCGCGAATCGCTGTCTTATACCGAACCGTTTGAGCGTCGCGCCTTCATAGCCAACAGTGCATTTGTGTGGCACACACCGGTGGGACCGCTAAGCTTGTCGGCCAATTATTACAGTGAGGCCGTCAATAATTGGTATTTTCAATTAAATTTCGGATATTTGCTGTTTAATAATAAAGGTCTCAATTACTAATGGCGCATGATCTGAAAAAACTCGCCGGTGAAACGGCTGTATATGGCTTAAGCACTATTCTGGCGCGGGTATTGAATTTCTTTTTTGTCCCTGTCTACACCCGGTTGCTCAGTCCGGGCGATTACGGCGTCGCCACCGAATTTCTTTCGTATATCGCTATTCTGCAAGTGTTGCTGACGATGGGTATGGAAACCGGCTGCCTCCGTTTTGCCAACCAGAACGACAAACCGCGCGAAGTGTTTTCCACCGGCTTGATTACTATGCTGATGGTTGCCGGCGCATTTTTTGCCTGCACCATGGTATGGTCGGGCGACATTGCTTCGTGGTTAGGCTACGGCAACTACCGAATGTGCGTGATATACCTCGGCGGCATTTTAGCCATCGACGCCTTTACCTCTATTTTATTCGCACGGCTGCGTTTCGAATATCATGCCGTCAAATTCACCGTCATCAAATCGGTAAAGATCGCAGCGGAACTGGGATTCAACCTGCTGCTGTTCTTTGCGGCGCCGGCCTGGTTCGCCGCCCATCCCGACTCTTGGCTCTTGAATTTCATCTCGGCTACGCCCGATTTCGGCTACATCCTCTTTGCCATCTTCCTGAGCTGCATAACCTGTCTGCTGTGTTTCATCCCCGACCTGTACCGGATCAAATTTAAATTCAATAAAAACTTATGGAAATTGATGATGATGTATTCGCTCCCGTTGATGGTAGCCGGCCTGCCCGGCGTGGCGAATGATTTCATCGACCGTATTTTGTTCCGTTTTCTTGAGCCTTCCGGCATGGCATGGCAGGATCAACTGGGTATTTTCCAGGCCGGAGTGAAATTAGCCGTCTTGATGACGCTGTTCATCCAGATGTTCCGGTATGCCGCCGAACCTTTCTTTTTCTCCGGCGACAAAAACAAGCGGTCGCCCATCGGTTACGCCGTGATCATGAACCACTTTGTAGCCTTCTGCATGGTGATCTTCCTTTTTGTAGTGTTCTACATGGATGCTATCGGCCTGCTGCTCGGGAAAAATTTCCGCGCCGGGATCGATATCGTACCCATCATGTTAGGCGCTTACGTGCTGCTGGGTATTAATTTCAACCTGTCAATGTGGTATAAACTCTCCGGAAAAACACAGTATGCCATATACATTACCACGGCCGGATTAGTAGTTACCTTAATTATCAATCTATTATTCATGCCTGTTTACGGCTACACCGCCGCTGCCTGGGGACATTTCTTCAGTTATTTAACCATGATCATCCTCAGCGCATGGCTGGGCAACAAATATTATCCCATTCCTTATAACTGGCCTAAAATATGGACTTACATAACGGTAGCCGTATTGTTGTTTTTCTTTAGCAATTGGTTAAATATTACTATTTTATGGCAAAAATGGTTAATTAATACCATATTGTTAGTGGGATATATCGGATTTTGGCTTAAATTTGAAAAAATAAACGTTAAAGACATATGGAAGTAAAAATCGTTAACCAGTCGCCTTTTGAAATCCCCGCTTATGCCACGCCGCTTTCGGCCGGAATGGATATCCGGGCCAACATCACCGCGACTATTGTATTGAAACCGCTGGAACGCACGTTAGTGCCTACCGGGTTGTTTATCGAATTACCGCAAGGTTATGAAGCTCAAATCCGTCCGCGTAGCGGACTGGCCGCCAAACACGGCATATCCATCGTCAACTCGCCCGGCACCATTGATGCCGACTACAGGGGCGAAATTAAAGTCATTCTGGTAAATTTATCTTCGGAAGACTTTAGCCTGCAACCCGGTGAGCGCATCGCACAAATGGTGGTAGCGCAACATGCCCGCGTGGAATGGAAAGAAGTGAATAATCTCTCTGATAGTGAGCGGGGTGCAGGTGGCTTCGGCTCGACCGGAGTAAAATAATAAAAAAATCCTTAAATTTGTAGCCTTAAATTCATTATGATAATTACCAATACATCTGTACACCTGAAGGATCTGATCTCCATTGCCAAAAGAGACAGGACGATAGGTTTTATTCCCACCATGGGCGCCTTGCACGACGGACATTTATCCTTAGTAAGGGCGGCAAAGGAAAAATGCGATTTTGTTATAGTAAGTATTTTTGTTAACCCCACACAATTCGATAATCCCAACGATCTGGCCAACTATCCGCGCGACATAGACGTAGACATTAAAAAATTGTCCGACTCCGGCGTAGACTTGTTGTTCATACCCAGCGAACAGGAAATATATCCCATGCCCGACCGACGGATATTCGATTTCGGGAGCATGGATAAAGTGATGGAAGGGATCCACCGTCCCGGACATTTCAACGGAGTGGCGCAGGTAGTCGACCGCCTGTTCAGACTGGTACAGCCTACCGTAGCTTTTTTCGGCGAAAAAGATTTCCAGCAATTAGCCATTGTGCGCGCGCTGGTAGAAAAGCGAAACCTGCAGGTGAAAATCATGTCGGGCCCTACCGTACGTGAACACGACGGGCTGGCCATGAGCTCACGCAACCGCCTGCTCACCAACATACAACGCTCGCAAGCGCCGGTTATCTACAAAACCCTGCTGGAAGCAGCGGAGAAAATGGATACCTTAGAGGTGGCGGCGCTGAAAAAATGGGTACACAATACTATAAACGAAGGAAAGATCCTTGAAACACAATATGTGGAAATTGTAGATGCACGCACGCTTCAACCTATTAAAAAATGGTCGGACGCAGGCTCCGTGCAACTTTGTGTCGCCGTATTTGCAAAGCCTGTAAGGCTGATCGACAACATACGGCTGAAATAAAACTTTAGTTATGCAAATTGAAATTCTCAAATCAAAAATCCACCGGGTGGCCATTACCGAAGCCAACCTTCAATACATCGGAAGTATCACTATCGATGAAGATTTGATGGATGCCGCTAACCTCCTGGAACATGAAAAAGTGACCATAGCCAATATCGACAACGGAGAGCGGTTCGACACTTACGTTATTAAAGGCGAGCGCGGAAGCGGAAAGATCGGCATCAACGGCGCTGCCGCCCACAAAGTGAAAGTCGGACAACTCATTATTATCATGGCCTACGCCGCTATGGATTTTGAAAAGGCAAAAACCTTCAAACCGGCTGTGATATTCCCCGATTCGGCCACCAATAAACTGATCGGTGAATAATGGAACAGACTGCCGTCCATCCTAAACGTAATAAAAAAATTATCACGGATATCCTCAAATATACAGGGTTTCTGGCGTTAACGGCTTATCTTTTGTACATATCTTTTAAAAACGTACACTGGCCCGATTTGGTCAACGGCTTGCTCAATGCCAATTATTGGTGGGTAACCGCTTCCATGGCGGCCGGATGGATCGCCATCTTAGTGCGTGCACAACGCTGGCGTATTATCATAGAGCCGCTGAACTACCGCCCTTCATTGAAGAACACTTACGACGCCGTGATGCTCACTTATCTGGCCAACTTCGCCCTGCCGCGCATGGGTGAAGTGGTGCGTTGCGGCGCCCTGCGCAAAACCGAGAAAATACCTTTCGATTCCCTGCTGGGCACCGTGGTGCTGGAACGGATCTTTGATATGTTCTGCTTAGTAATTATTGTGGTGCTGGTGATACTGCTACGCATAGAAACTTTCGGCGCTTTCATGTACGATAATATTTGGCAACCCTTGATGACAAAAGGCTCCGGAAACTTCCGCGACATACTGTTAGCCGCTTTTATCGCCGGATTGTGCGGCATAGCGCTTATCATCATCTTCCGTAAACGCCTGATGAACATTCATTGGGTGCGGAAAATAGTGAAACTGCTGGGAGGACTAACAGACGGACTGAAAGCCGGATTCCGCCTTAAAAAGCATAATCAATTTTTCGGGTATACTTTTTTATTGTGGTTTTTGTATTTTATGCAGTCCTACACCATCATGAAATCCATGCCGGAAACTGCCGGGCTCTTCCCCGCCGATGCCTTGTTCCTTATGGTGGTAGGCTCCTTCGGCTGGGTAATGCCGGTGCAGGGCGGACTGGGCGCTTTCCATTTCTTAGTATCCATGGCGCTCACGGCCATGTACGGCATTCCGCAAACACAAGGCGTGGTATTCGCCACCATCTCCCACGAAACCCAATCCGTTGTGATGATTGTCTTCGGCTTCATCTCCCTCATCGCCGTCACCCTAATCTCAAAGTCTCACGGTCTCAAAACCTCAAAGTCTCTTAGTCTCTAATCTCTCA
>DBDM01000064.1:204-2792 GCA_002293585.1 Bacteroidales bacterium UBA932 | reverse complement strand
CGCGAACAGCAGATGGCCGCCTACGAAAATCAGCAACGGCTGATTGAAAAAACCGAAGATTTCATCGAACGCTTCCGCTACAAAGCCACCAAATCCAACCAGGTGCAATCGCGCATCAAACAGCTGGAAAAGCTCGACCGCATTGAGATTGACGATGAAGACACCGCCGCATTAACCATGAAATTTCCGCCGGCGCCCCGCTCCGGACAGGTGGTGCTGTTGGCCAAAGACGTGATGAAACGCTATGGCGACCACATTATTTTCAAGGACGCAAATATCCATATTGAACGGGGCGAAAAGGTGGCTTTCGTAGGCCGCAACGGCGAAGGAAAAACCACCATGCTGCGCATTGCCGTGAACGATCTGGGCTATGAAGCCGGCGAAGTAAAGCTGGGACATAATGTCAATGTGGGGTACTTTGCCCAAAACCAGGACGAGATTATGGACCCTTCCGCTACGGTACTCGACACGCTCGACCGCGTAGCCGTAGGCGACGTTCGCACCAAACTGCGGGATATATTGGGCGCTTTCCTCTTCCGCGGCGAAGAAGTGGATAAAAAAGTGCAAGTGCTCAGCGGCGGCGAACGGTCACGGCTGGCCATGGCCAAACTCATGCTCCAACCCTACAACCTGCTGGCCCTCGACGAGCCTACCAACCACATGGACATGCGCTCGAAAGATATACTCAAAAATGCACTGACGGCCTACGACGGTACACTGCTGGTGGTATCGCACGACCGTGAATTTCTCGACGGACTGGTAGATAAAATCTATGAATTCCGTGACGGCAAGGTCAAAGAACATTTAGGCGGCATCAACGACTTCCTGCGCCGCCGCAAGTTGGAAAACCTGAAAGAAATAGAGCGCAAGGCCGTGGTGACGGAAGAAAAGAAACCTGCCGAAACGGCTAAAAATACGGAGGAAGAACGCCGCCTGAAAAAAGAACAGGAACGCAAGGCCCGCAAGCTGAAAAACGATACTGAAGCCATTGAAAAAGAAATTGCCGCCCTCGAACAACAGATCGCCGCAATGGATGCCACCCTTGCCAACCCCGCCGAACAAACCATTGATGATGAGTTTTTTAAAAATTACAACAAACTCAAAACAGCACTGGAGCGGAAGATGTATGAGTGGGAAGTGTTAGTTGAGAGTTGAGTTATGAGAGTTGAGTTATGAGTTATTATTGAAAACCACTATATTATGAAACAGCAACCTGTATTAAAAGAAAAAAGTTTTAATTTTGCCATATTAATAGTCAAAACTTTTAAACTATTGACCGAAGAAAAAAGGGAATTTATACTCAGTAAGCAATTACTACGATCCGGTACTTCTATAGGTGCCAATGTACGGGAAGCTAACAATGCCGAAAGCATGAATGATTTTATTCACAAGCTGGCAATAGCACAAAAGGAATGTGATGAAACAATTTATTGGATTGATTTACTAAAAGTTACAGAGTATTTACCAGAGTCGATCTACACTAATATTCATAATGAAGCATGTCAACTCTTACGTATTATCAAAAGTTCCATACTGACTACCAAACAGAAAAAAATTGCCGGCGACACCCAATAACTCATAACTCAACACTTATAACTCATAACTCATGAAAAAAACTTTCTATCATAAAGAACCGCGCGCTGCAAAAACTCCCGACAACCTCGTCATCGGCATTCGTCCCATTATGGAGGCCATACAGGCCGGACGGGAAGTGGAACGTGTGCTCATCAAAACCGGATTGGAGGGCGACTTGTTCCGCGCCTTGCTGGAATTATTGCAGAAACAGCATATCCCCTACCAGTTCGTGCCCATTGAAAAGCTCAACAGCCTTACACCGGCCACCCATCAGGGTGTGGCGGCTTTCATATCGCTCATTCCCTACACACCGATAGAAGAAGTATTGGAAAAAACGACCGGTTCCGCCGGCATGCCGCTCTTCCTGCTGCTCGACGGCGTTACCGACGTGCGTAATTTCGGCGCCATTGCCCGCTCCGCCGAATGTGCAGGCGTGCAGGCGCTGATCGTACCGGCCAAAGGCGCTGCCCCCATCAACGCCGATGCGCTCAAAACCTCAGCCGGCGCATTGAACCGCATTCCCGTATGCCGGGTGCCCAACCTGCGCACCGCTGCTTATCTCTTAAAAGACAATAACATACAAATTATCGCCGCCACGGAAAAAGCATCTAAATCACTGTATCAATGCGATTTAAATAAACCGACCGCCATCATCATGGGCGCCGAAGACACCGGCATTTCCGAAGGACTGTTGAAACTTTCCGATGAGCAGGTAAAAATCCCCCTGCAGGGAGACATCCAATCGCTCAATGTCAGCGCCGCAGCAGCAGTCATCCTGTTCGAAGCAGTAAGACAACGGAAGAATTGAAAATGAAGAATTGATTGCCTCGCGTCATTGCGAGGAGGAACGACGAAGCAACCACAATGACGATTGAAAATGAGATGTATACACTATTTTATAATAAATAAATTACATTAAGTAACTAAATAGTTGTAAAACAGATTGAATAGATTAATAATCAATATTTTATATGGATATATATAATTTTCAATTCTCCATTTTCAATTTTCAA
>DBDM01000064.1:0-158 GCA_002293585.1 Bacteroidales bacterium UBA932 | reverse complement strand
ATCCGGGTAATGCCGGCGTAGGAAACGTTAGTGTCTTTCCCTCCTATTTATTTTTGTGGTTTATGTATAAATTATTAATCAACCATGAAAAAAACAGTATTCTTATCCTTCTTTGTAAGCATTGCGGCTTACGCATTCGCCCAACGCCAACTCGACAG
>DBDM01000124.1 GCA_002293585.1 Bacteroidales bacterium UBA932 | reverse complement strand
AAAAAAGTAACATTTAAGAAAGAAAACTCTACCGGCCGGCAGCGGGTCGGATCGGATGCCGACCGGTAGAGTTTTCTTTGATTACTTTCTTTTCATCAATGGAAAAGAAAGTAAGGAGGAAAAAAGAATTTTTGCATACTTTCTTTTTATCAAGAAAAAGAAAATAACATTTTAAAAACACCCTATGTTTGTGTTCGCAGTCTCGGCGTTTGCCGTGCCTGTGCCGATAAATCGGCTGCCGGGAACAGGACGGAGAAAATCTATGTCGGGAAGGCTTCCGTCGGCTTTGCGCGGCAACATAAGTTGGGTGTAGTCATCCGCATTTACGAAGTCCGAGGCCACCGGAGCCGTGCCCGGGAACGAGTTGGTCGTCAATGTGCATAATGTAGTACTCACGCTATTGCTTCCGGAGACTATGTCCCTGCCCGAAGTACGGGGACGATACGACAGGTTGTTCACAATCACGTGGCCGTAACTGTTGGGGTCGTCGACGCCGTTGGTAGATTCGCTCCCCTGGGCACGGTTCAGCATGTTGAAATTGGACGGATTCTGGCAACTGGTATTATTATACCATTTTATTCCGCCCAGGTGGTGGTTGGCATAAAAACCCTGGTTCCGGTTATAGTATGCGAGGCAATTCTTGACCACATGCACAGGAACGCCGCCGGCAAGGTTGGATATCGCCGAGGCTGAGAGCGCCGACATACCGTAACCTCCCGACTTGAAGCCTGCACCGTCGCCGCCCGAAACAGTCGTACCGCTTATGTATCCGTTGAGGAACGACCAGCACCCGTCTATTACGTAGGGTGCGAAAGCATTTATAAGGTCGAAGCCGTCGTCGCCGTTATACCATGCGCGGCATCCGCGAAAGACATTCCCCGTGCTTCCGGTGCTCGAAGGATGGCCTCCGAAGCCATCCACGTTGCCCGCTCCTCCGGAGAAGCTGTCGTGGTTGTTATATGCGTCGCAGTTAAGCACAAGGTTGTTCATCCCCCTTACCAGGTAGAAGCCTATCGCCATTCCGTCGTGCATGGCGAGGTTTTCGAAGATATTGTTGTTGCCTCCGTCAACACGGAAACACTCGGACTGTGTGTGGCCCGTAACACTCACCTGTGTGCCGACTATCTCAAAATTTTTGAAGTGGTAGTAATGCCTGCCTATATAGAAGACCCTGACCCTCTTGCCGGGCCTTACGGCCGAAAGGTTGAAAACAGGGCGTTCACCGGGGAATCCGTAATAACATATACGCTTGCTGGCCGTACCCACACGGGCGGTGGTGCCGGTATCGGGGTTTGACGAAAAATCGAAAACATCGACCCATGTGCCATCCTCGCTCGTTTGCTGATCGGAGCCCACATTATACACTCCTCCGCGGATATACACGGTATCCACCCCGTTGGCCGCATTGTCGACTATTGACTTGGCCTTGCGGAGCGTAGCAAAGGGCCTCTGTATCGAGCCGTCGTTGCTGTCGTTTCCGTCAGGGGCTATAAATACCACACCGGGATATGAGAGTTCGGCGTCGGCGCTCCATTTGGCGTAGAGCGTCATATTACCGGCCACCTTGCCGGTTTCGAAGTCCCAACTGTTTTCCAGCGTTGCCTCCTTGTACCAGCCTTCGAAGTTGTAACGGAACAGGGTCGGGTCAACAGGCCTTTCGACATGGCCGCCCTCATGCACCGTCTGCGGATCTATGGTGTTGCCGCCGTTGGATTCGAAAGTGACGATATACGTCGGAGCCTCCTGCCATGAAGCATAAAGCGTCATATCCATCGTAACGGTACCTGTATTGAAGTCCCATATATTTTCAAGGGCGGCATCGCCGTACCAACCCATAAAAATATACATGTCCCTGTGTGGAGCCTCCGGCTCGGGAACCTTCTCACCGAGAACGACTATCCGTTGGTCGACCGGGCTGCCTTCACGCGAGTCGAAGGTGACAGTATACGTCGGGGCCTCCTGCCATGAGGCGTAAAGCGTCATATCCACAGTGACTGTACCTGTGTCGAAGTTCCATATATTTTCAAGGGCCGCATCGCCATACCAACCCGTAAAAATATATCCGGACCTTTGCGGGGCCTCCGGCTCGGGAATCTTTTCGCCGTGGGCTACTATTCGTTGGTCGACCGGGCTGCCTTCGCGCGAGTCGAAGGTAACGGTATAGGTCGGAATTTGATCAAGTATCCAGCGCGCATAGAGAGTTATGTTGTTATATACAGCATCCGAAGAGAAATTCCAGAGGTTTATGCACGACGGCTCCTTGTACCATCCGCCGAAAGTGTATTCGGCCCTCGAAGGGGCCGTGGGAATGGATATATTTCCGCCTTCGGGTACCGTTTGCGAACTTACGGAGCTTCCTCCCTGCGAGTTGAAAACTACGGTATAGGTGGGAATTTCAGTTATAGAGCCGCCGCCTGAACTGCATCCAACAGCAAACAGCAACAAGCCCAACATGGCAAGTAAATAGTTTTTCATAATTTTATAAAAGTTTAGGTAAGTAGGTACGGGTCAAAAAAGCATCTTATGAGAGGATATCGGATATTTCCGCAAGTTCGTCCCTTGTAAAATTGCAATTGTCGAGGGCGGCAACGTTGTCGCGAAGCTGGGCCGTGCTGCTTACGCCGGCGAGCACTGTCGTCACCCGGTCGTCGTACAACTGCCACGATACAGCCATCTGCGCCAGGGTCTGGCCGCGGCGAAGGGCCACGGAGTTGAGCCGGTGCACACGTTCTATATTGTCGGCTATAAAATCGCCCTTGAGAGTGCCGTCGCGTGAGGCGCGCGAGCCTTCGGGTATGCCGTTGAGATACTTGTCGCTCAGCAAACCCTGCGCAAGGGGCGAAAACGACACGCATCCCACCCCTTTATCCCTGTGCAGTTCGAAAAGGCTTTCGCCTATACCACGAACGAGCATGGAATACCTTATCTGGTGGGCTATACACGGGGTACCGAGCGCGGCAAGTATGTCTATCGCCTTAGCCGCGGCTTCGGGCGGATAGTTGGAAAGTGCGGCATAAAGCGCACGTCCGGAACGGACTATGTAGTCGAGTGCGCCCATAGTCTCCTCCAACGGGGTATCGGGGTCGTAGCGGTGGGAGTAGAATATGTCGACATAGTCGAGCCCCATACGCCTCAGGCTCTGGTCACAACTCGCCACGAGCGACTTGCGCGAGCCCCAGTTGCCGTATGGGCCGTCCCACATCACATAGCCGGCCTTGGAAGCTACCACCAATTCGTCGCGGTAGGCCTTAAGGTCGCCGTTGATTATCTTTCCGAAATTGCTCTCCGCGCTTCCGGGCGGGGGGCCGTAGTTGTTGGCGAGGTCTATGTACGTGATGCCGCTGTCAAACGCGGCAGTTATTATCTCGCGACTGCGGGCAAAATCGTCAACATCGCCGAAATTCTGCCACAGGCCGAGCGATATGGCAGGTAACAACAGCCCGCTGCGCCCGCTGCGACGGAACTTCATAGTGGCATATCTTTGTGGAGAGGTTGTATACATACTTGCGGTATTATATCCATTAAATTCTCTTTCTGAGCTCCTTTATTAAAAACAGTACCAACCGCGCAAGGTAAAACACACATATGGTTATCACAGCCACGGTAACCCAATGGAAAATGCCCTTGTCCGGTATCATCAAAAGGAGCATAACCAATTCGAAGCATATCAAAGCCAGCAATATCCACACTATCTTGCCATAAACCGGCATATTTTCTTTAAGTTGGCCCATAATTGTTTTTTCTACAAAGATAAAATTTTTACCGTTACTTTTTCATAATCGTGAAAATATTCGAACCACTTTTTACCGATAGGGAAAAAATGGCCATTTTCTTTTTGTTTTCGTCAAAATCGTATTACTTTTGCAACGCCTTACGCCGGGGAGATACCAAAGTGGCCAACTGGGGCAGACTGTAACTCTGCTAGCGTATGCTTTCGTAGGTTCGAATCCTGCTCCCCCCACCACTTGCGGAAGTAGCTCAGTTGGTAGAGCATCAGCCTTCCAAGCTGAGGGTCGCGGGTTCGAACCTCGTCTTCCGCTCAAAACCAGCCAGTGTAGCTCAGAGGTAGAGTACTTCCTTGGTAAGGAAGGGGTCATGGGTTCAATTCCCATCACCGGCTCAGCAAACGGGAGGTGTAAAGCGTAAAGAGCAAATTAGTTTTCGCTTAACTCTTAACACCTAACGCCTGACGTAAGAATTTATAAACTTAAAAACTATAAACTATGGCAAAAGAAACGTTTAAAAGGGATAAACCCCACGTAAACATTGGGACCATTGGTCACGTTGACCACGGTAAAACGACTTTGACCGCTGCTATCACTACGGTGTTGGCTGATAAGGGTCTTTCGGAAAAACGTTCGTTCGATTCTATCGACAACGCTCCTGAAGAAAAAGAACGCGGTATTACAATCAATACCTCACACGTAGAGTACCAAACAGCCAACCGTCACTATGCACACGTTGACTGTCCGGGCCACGCCGACTACGTAAAGAACATGGTTACCGGTGCTGCCCAGATGGACGGTGCTATCCTCGTTTGCGCCGCTACCGACGGCCCTATGCCCCAAACCCGCGAGCATATCCTTTTGGCCCGTCAGGTAAACGTGCCCCGTATCGTTGTGTTCCTGAATAAAGTGGACATGGTAGACGATCCTGAAATGTTGGATTTGGTTGAAATGGAAGTGCGCGAACTGTTGAGCTTCTACCAATTCGACGGCGATAATACGCCTGTTATCCGCGGTTCGGCTCTTGGTGGTTTGAACGGCGAACCGAAATGGGTGGAAAAAATCATGGAATTGATGGACGCTGTAGATACTTACATTCCCATTCCTCCGCGTGAAAACGAAAAACCCTTCCTCATGCCTGTTGAAGACGTGTTCTCTATTACCGGTCGTGGTACTGTAGTTACCGGCCGTATTGAAACCGGTATCGTGAAAGTAGGCGAAGAAGTGGAAATTATCGGCTTGGGCGAAAAACCCGTTAAGACAACTGTTACCGGTGTTGAAATGTTCCGCAAATTGCTGGATCAGGGCGAAGCCGGTGATAACGTAGGCCTTTTGGTGCGCGGTATCGACAAGAAAGATGTGAAACGCGGTCAGGTTATTGCCAAACCCGGTTCTATCACTCCGCACAAGAAATTCCAAGCTGAAATTTACGTGTTGAAGAAAGAAGAAGGTGGTCGTCACACTCCTTTCCACAACAAATACCGTCCCCAATTCTATCTCCGTACATTGGACGTTACCGGTGAAATCACCCTGCCCCAAGGTACTGAAATGGTATTGCCCGGCGACAACGTAACCATTACCGTAGATTTGATCTACCCCGTGGCTATGAGCGAAGGCTTGCGTTTCGCTATCCGCGAAGGTGGCCGTACGGTAGGTGCCGGACAGGTGACGAAAGTATTGGAATAACATATTAAGGATTTCCAAAATTTAAAGATTTAAGGGTTGAGTTCTTGCAACTTAATCTTTAAATCTTTGAGTGTACAGGGGCATAGTTCAAGGGTAGAATAGCGGTCTCCAAAACCGTTGATGGGCGTTCGAATCGCTCTGCCCCTGCGAAATAGGTAAAGATGTGTTACGGCATCTCCAACTATGGTTTAAAGGATAAAAGCAAACAAATGAAGGCTTCCACTTCAAACATTTGCAGCAAATCGTTTAAAACAACAAAATGAAAAAGATTAAAACGTACATTCAGGAAGCTTACATTGAGTTGGTACATAAAGTGTCATGGCCTACTTGGGGGCAATTGCAAAGCAGCGCTGTAGTGGTTATGGTAGCTTCTACCATTTTTGCTATGGTTATTTTTGCTATGGACTTCTCCTTCCGTAATCTGATGACATTTATTTACAATTTACTGTACTAAAAGCTTTGTAGAAAATGAGTGAAATCACCAAAAAATGGTACGTCCTGCGTGCTGCAGGCGGCAAAGAGAAAAAGGCCAAAGAGTACATTGAGAACGAAATCAAACGTTTGAAACTCGAGGACTACATCTCTCAGGTGCTGATTCCTACTGAAAAAATTTACCAGGTAAAAAACGGTAAAAAGATCAGTAAGGATCGCATTTTCTATCCGGGTTACATTTTAATTGAAGCGGCGCTCGTGGGTGAAATTCCCCATATCCTCCGCAACACAACCCATATCTCAGGTTTTTTGGGTGAAACCAAAGGCGGTGAGCCTATGCCTCTGCGCATGGCTGAAGTAAACCGCATCCTGGGACGTGTGGATGAATTGGCGGATACGGCGGAAGAAAATATTACGCCTTTTGTTGTCGGCGAAGCCGTGAAAGTGACCGATGGTCCTTTCAACGGATTTAACGGCACCATCGAAGAAATTAACGAAGAGAAGAAAAAACTCAAAGTTATGGTGAAAATCTTCGGACGTAAGAATCTCCTCGAGTTAAGTTTCGTTCAAGTAGAAAAAGAATAAAATTATTATTATGGCCAAAGAAATTGCCGGACTAATTAAATTGCAAATCAAAGGCGGAGCGGCTAATCCCTCTCCTCCGGTGGGTCCTGCCTTGGGTTCCAAGGGTGTTAATATCATGGAGTTTTGCAAGCAGTTCAATGCGCGCACTCAAGATAAGGCCGGAAAAGTGTTGCCTGTGATCATTACTGTTTACAGTGACAAATCATTCGACTTTATTGTTAAACAACCGCCCGTTGCCGTACAGCTGAAAGAAGCTGCCAAAGTGCAATCGGGTTCCAATGAACCTAACCGTAAAAAAGTAGCTGCCATTACTTGGGAACAAGTGAAAAAAATTGCTGAGGATAAAATGCCCGATATGAACGCATTTACCTTGAAATCTGCAATGACCATGGTAGCCGGGACTGCCCGTAGTATGGGTATCACTGTTGAAGGTGAAATGCCCAATGTGTAAACTAAAAAATTCATGAGCAATGAGTAAGTTGACAAAAAAACAAAAAGTAGTTTACGCCAAGGTAGATCCTGCCAAGCATTATAAACTCTCAGAAGCAGCCGCTTTGTTGAAAGATGTTACTTTCACCAAATTCGACGCTTCGGTAGATGTTGCAGTGCGCCTCGGTGTAGACCCTCGTAAAGCCAACCAAATGGTACGTGGTGTGGTAACGCTTCCGCACGGAACCGGTAAAACTGTTCGCGTGTTGGTACTGTGTACCCCCGATAAAGAAGCCGAAGCGAAAGCTGCCGGCGCCGACCATGTTGGTTTGGATGACTATCTGGAAAAAATTAAAGGTGGCTGGACCGATATCGACGTAATTATTTGTACCCCTTCCGTAATGGCGAAAGTAGGTACGCTCGGTCGTGTGCTCGGCCCCCGCGGTTTAATGCCCAACCCCAAAACCGGTACCGTGACGATGGAAATCGGCAAAGCGGTAGAAGATGTGAAAGGCGGTAAAATCGACTTTAAAGTCGATAAACAGGGTATTATCCATGCTTCTGTAGGTAAAACGTCGTTCGATGCTGTGAAAATAGTAGAGAACACACAGGAATTCCTGAATACCGTAGTGAAATTGAAACCCCAAGCATTGAAGGGGACTTATGTGAAAAGTGTTTTCATGTCGTCAACCATGAGCCCGGGCTTGTGCATTGACGTGAAATCAGTGGGCATTGCCGAATAATCTAAAATGATGTTTAAGGTATGAAAAAAGAACAAAAGACGGAAATTATAGATGCTTTGGCAGAACAATTGAAGCAGGCGCCGCACTTTTATGTGGCCGACACTTCAGGATTGAATGCTGAAAATACCAGCAAGCTGCGTCGCAGTTGCTTCGAAAAGAAAGTGCAGATGTTAGTGGTGAAAAACACCCTCCTCAAAAAAGCACTGGAAAAAAATAATTTCGAAGCTACAGACTTGTTTGCAGTGATGGAAGGACCTACTGCGATTATGTTCACGGAAACGGTGAATGCTCCCGCCAAATTGATCAAAGAGTTTAACGATAAATTCGGTAAACCCGTATTGAAAGGCGCTTTCGTACAGAATAACCTGTATATCGGAGCCGACGCATTGACCGACCTGGTGAACCTGAAATCACGCGAAGAACTTATCGGCGATATCATCACCTTGCTGCAATCACCCGTACGGAATGTTATTTCCGGTATGGTGGCGCGTGCAGAAAAACTGGCTGATGAAAACAAAGTAATTTCGGAACGCCCCGAATAAATTTAAGAATTAAGAATTAAAAATTATAAATTGAATAATCATGGCAGACGTAAAAAAAATTGCTGAAGAATTGGTAAGCCTTACTGTAAAAGACGTTCAGGAATTGGCTAAAATACTGAAAGAAGAATACGGTATCGAACCTGCAGCCGCCGCTGTTGTTGTAGCTGCCGGTGGTGGTGCCGGAGCAGCCGCTGAAGAAAAATCTACTTTCGATGTTATCCTGAAATCAGCCGGACAGGCTAAATTGCAGATGGTGAAAGTAGTGAAAGATATTACCGGTTTAGGTTTGAAAGAAGCCAAGGATTTGGTTGATGCGGCACCTAAAGCTATTAAAGAACAAGTTTCTAAAGCTGAAGCCGAACAACTCAAAGCACAACTCGAAGAAGCCGGTGGTGAAGTGGAACTCAAGTAAACTTCCCAGCCCGTTATCCGGGAATATAATACAGGTTTAGAACCCGTTCGGGGTTCTAAACCTTTTTGTGGTTTAAATGGCTTATTTTATACCTAATACGAATACAATGTCGCAAAAAATAATGAATCAGCGCGTTAGCTTCGCTACCTCCAAAAACCGGCTGGACTATCCAGATTTTTTGGAGATACAAATTAAATCGTTCCAGGATTTCTTTCAGCTTGAAACGACTCCTGATAACAGGAAGAACGAAGGACTTTTCAAAGTGTTCCAGGAAAATTTTCCGATTACGGACACCCGCAATAACTTTGTACTCGAATTTATGGACTACTTTGTCGACCCGCCCCGCTATTCCATCGATGAATGCCTCGATCGCGGTTTGACCTATAGTGTCCCCCTTAAAGCCAAGTTGAAGCTTTACTGTACCGATCCGGAACATGAGGATTTCGATACGGTAATTCAGGATGTATATCTTGGCACCGTACCTTACATGACCCCCGGCGGAACATTTGTGATCAATGGTTCCGAGCGTGTGGTGGTTTCACAGTTGCACCGTTCGCCCGGTGTGTTCTTCGGACAAAGCGTGCATGCCAACGGTACGAAATTGTATTCGGCGCGTATCATTCCGTTCAAAGGTTCGTGGATTGAATTTGCTACGGACATTAATAACGTGATGTATGCTTACATTGACCGTAAAAAGAAATTGCCCGTAACCACGCTGCTCCGTGCTATCGGTTATGAAGGCGATAAAGATATATTAGAAATTTTCGGCCTCGCCGACGAAGTGAAAGTTAGCAAACCCAACCTGAAAAAGGTGGTGGGACGCAAGCTGGCAGCGCGTGTGCTGAAATCGTGGATTGAAGATTTCGTGGATGAAGATACCGGTGAAGTGGTATCCATCGAACGTAACGAAATTGTGATCGACCGCGAAACCGTGCTCACCGACGAGCATATTGAACAGATCATTGAAGCGGGTGCTGCTACTATTCTTCTGCATAAGGAAGATGCCAATATCAGTGACTACGCTATTATTCATAACACGCTGCAAAAAGACCCGTGTAACTCCGAAAAAGAAGCAGTGGTATATATTTACCGCCAACTTCGTAATTCGGAACCACCCGATGATGCTACGGCGCGTGATGTAATTGACAAATTATTCTTCTCCGACAAACGCTATGACCTGGGCCAGGTAGGACGTTTCCGCCTGAATCGCAAGCTGAACCTGAATACCGGCGCCGATGTACGTGTATTGACTAAAGAAGACATTATTGCTATTATCAAGCATCTTATTCAACTCATCAACTCAAAGGCTGATGTAGATGATATCGACCACTTGAGTAACCGCCGTGTGCGCACGGTGGGAGAACAATTGGCCAACCAATTTGGTGTTGGTCTTGCCCGTATGGCGCGTACCATCCGCGAACGCATGAACGTGCGCGACAACGAGGTGTTTACACCTATTGATTTGATTAATGCCAAGACTTTGTCGAGCGTGATCAACTCATTCTTCGGTACCAGCCAGTTGTCACAATTTATGGACCAGACGAACCCGCTGGCTGAAATGACCCACAAACGCCGTATGAGCGCTTTGGGGCCGGGTGGTTTGAGCCGCGACCGTGCAGGTTTCGAGGTGCGCGACGTGNNNGGAAGGTCCGAACATCGGTTTGATATCGTCACTTTGCGTGTATGCACGTATTAATCCCCTTGGGTTCATTGAAACGCCTTACCGTAAGGTGGACAAAGGCCATGTTGACCTGTCCGACAAAGGGGTGGTGTATATGAGCGCCGAAGAGGAAGAAGATAAGATGGTAGCCCAGGCTAATGCTAAGGT
>DBDM01000016.1:11935-12126 GCA_002293585.1 Bacteroidales bacterium UBA932 | reverse complement strand
TACTTTTTTAGGAGCAGCTTTTTTAACCACTTTCTTAGCAGCGGGTTTCTTCGCAGCTTTCTTGGGAGCAGCTTTCTTAGCTGTCTTTTTAGCTGCAGGTTTCTTCGCAGCTTTTTTAGCTGCTACGCCGGGCAGAGGACCTTCTGCTGCCAGAGCGCTGAGAGTTGTTTTTTTCATAAAAATTGTATTTT
>DBDM01000016.1:11722-11916 GCA_002293585.1 Bacteroidales bacterium UBA932 | reverse complement strand
TGCAAATTCGACTGCAATGTTAGTAATTTTTTTAATACGCGCGTACTTTTTTTCGAAGTTTTTTCAACATTCTTTTCAACACGAGTAGCAAAATCACTCAACACATTCATGAAATTTATGAATGCTTCATAGGGGGTGTCATATGGCGTGAAGTACTTGTGTACCGCGCCATCCGAGAAGAATTTAGTACACAT
>DBDM01000016.1:0-11698 GCA_002293585.1 Bacteroidales bacterium UBA932 | reverse complement strand
ACTACTTTTTCTCCAAGGCGGTATAATTGGTCTACCGCCTCGTTTTGCAACTCGTTTCCGAGCCATGCGCTGAGGTCGCGTTCTTCATCCGCCCATGAAATTGCAAAGGGTACATGCAAGGGTGCAACAGGTTGATGTTTCGCTGAAGCCTCTGCGGGCGTTAGAAATTCAAAGTTTGTATGAGAAAGCACGCGGGCCGGCAGATGACGTAAAAATGCAAAAATACCGGTTTCGGCGCCCTGATGTTCCCCAAAGGTTTCATAGTCCATGAAAAGGTTGATAATGTCATCCTTCTTTGTCGCCACGTTCAACCAGTCTACATATTTTTCCACAGTGAGCGGCCACTGATCCCATCCCTTGTCGGAAAAGCGGAAAGCGATATCGTCGCTCAACGTATAATTTTTCAGCAGCAGTTTCAATTTCGGATTAATCGCATTAACGTAGACATAGTTCGGACTTTTCCATCCCATCACGTGTTTGGCACCTTCGGTGATCATGGTTTGATAACCCATACCGGCTACCATAGCGCCGATGTCGTCGGAATAGATTAATTCGGTATTCCGGAAAGTTGTCGGTTTTTGCCCGAAATGTTTTTTGATGAGGGCGGCATGTTCTTCCACCTGCGCGCGAAATTCTTCAGGGTCTTTAACAGAAGCTAAAGAGTGGGCGTAAGTTTCGGCTAAAAATTCTACACAGCCTGTTTTAGCAAGGGCTTTAAAGCTATCCAACACTTCCGGGGCATACATTTCAAATTGTTCAATGGCTATGCCTGAAATTGAAAAGCCGATTTTAAATTGCTTGCCGTATTCTTTGATCAATTCCAGCATCAGTTTGTTAGCCGGCAAATAACAACGGTCGGCCACCTTGCGTAAGATCGAACGGTTAGCAAAATCATCATAGTAATGATGATCTTTCCCGATGTCGAAAAAACGATATTGCCGAAGACGCAAGGGCTGGTGCACTTGGAAATAGAAACACAATGTTTTTTTCATAGATCTGTCCTCAATATATTTTATACCTAATATATAAGGTATGAATTTTTATTCCTGATGATAACACGGCTTTCCGCTCATGGCCGATTCATATACTTTTTTAATAAAGAAAGCCGCATTGTCCCACTTTAACGAGTTTACTTCTTCCAAGCCGCAACGTACAGCCATGGTCGAAAGCGCCGGATAGGCCAATAATCCGTGGATAGCATCGGCCAGCGCATTCACATCCCAAAAGTCGACTTTGATGGCATGTTTGAGCACTTCGGCCACGCCCGACTGTTTTGAAATAATTGTAGGCACATTGGCGCGCATAGCTTCAAGTGGTGAAATACCAAAAGGTTCCGACACCGAAGGCATGACATACACATCGCTGTGTGCAAACATTCGTTGCACATCGGCGCCACGCAGGAAGCCGGTGAAATGGAACTTGACGGCAATGCCTAATTTGGCCACACGACGGATGGAACGGTTGAGCATATCGCCGCTGCCGGCCATCACAAAACGCACGTCATCGTACTGTTTGAGCACTTTTGCCGCCGCCTCGATAAAATATTCCGGACCTTTCTGGTAAGTTATACGTCCGAGGAAGGTCACTACTTTTTCTTTTATGCCGCGCTCTACTTCTAAGGATGAATGCCCTTGAAAATCAACAGCATTATGCACGGTAATCACTTTCTGCGGATCAATACCGTAACGGTTGATCACGATATTACGGGTGAGGTTACTCACCGTGATCACCCGGTCGGCAGCCAACATGCCCGCACGTTCTATGTCATACACCTGTTGGTTGACATTTTCGCCGCTACGGTCAAATTCGGTAGCGTGAACGTGAATCACCAGCGGTTTGCCCGACATTTTTTTAGCGGCAATTCCCGCGGCGTAGGTGAGCCAGTCGTGTGCATGAATTACATCAAACTCCTGCCGGCGGGCAATAGTGGCTGCCACCAGCGCATAGCGGGCTACTTCTTCCATAAGGTTAACGCCGTATTTTCCGGAGAAATTATATTTCTGCCCGAAACTGATGCTATGATGCCCGGTAATTCCTTTCAATTGCCGGTTCACTACGTTTTCAAATTCTTCGGGACTGAGGTAAGGGATCAAATTGGAGCCTATTTCGAGGAAACTGATGCGTTTCCAAAATTCTTCAATGGTAGAAACATCCACCAGCGCTTCTACATCGCTGGCGTTAACAATATGCACGGCACTTTGGTCTTCATCACCGGAAGCATGAGGCATAACGAACAATACGTCGACATCATTTTTCGCCAGGCCCTTAGTGAGGCCATAGCATGCGGTGCCTAAACCGCCGGCAATGTGGGGAGGAAACTCCCATCCGAACATCAGCACTCTCATAAGTCGTTCTCTTCTATTAATTGCATACTCCGTAAAACACCGGCAACACTCCAGGCCTGGGCAACACATCCGTGTGGGGTGTACGGCGGATCGCCGTGATACAACTCGGCCACCGTGCAAAGCCCATGAATGGTCATATCTTCTTCAAAGCCCGCCACTAACTCTTTAGCAACAGGCACAAACTTCGTGCCAAACAAACGAAAATTCGCCTCAATGTAGAAAGGCAGGAGCCAGGGATACACCGTGCCCTGGTGTTGGGCTTTATAACGTTGCGCCTGATTACCTTCGTAACGGCCGATGTAAAGCGGATTCCGCGGCGACAAGGTACGCAGTCCCCTTGAGGTCAACAAATGGCGTTCCACCGTAGCCACCACCATGCGCTTCACGTCATCGGACAGTGGACTATAAGGCAGGGCGCAGGCAATGATCTGGTTCGGACGGATAAAACCGTTTTGCCCTTCCGGTCCCACGTAGTCGGCTAAATGATCGCCGGCTTCCGACCGGAATACCGGCAGGAAGTTTTGTTCTATTTTTTCACGGACAGGCGTCCATTGTTTTACAAATTTCGTGTCCTTATGTTGTTTCGCCAACTCAATAGCATAAGATACGGCATTATACCACAAAGCATTGCATTCTACCTGATAGCCCGGGCGCGGGGTTACGGGCTTACCGTCTACCACGGCATCCATCCAGCTCAGCGGTTTGCCTTGTTCATCGGCCCAGATCAAACCGTTGTCGTGCATCCTTATGTCGGAATGAGCGCCGGAAGCATACGCTTCAAGCACTGCTTTCATTTTTTTACCGTAGAATTTCCACACATCGGCAGCGGGTACGGCGGCGGCATATTGCTGGATAGTCCAGAACAGCCACAATGGAGCATCGGCAGGTGCACNNGTTGTCATTATTTTTATCTATGTCTGTAAAACGGCCATTGTCCATTTTTTCGCACATGGCATCCAACACCGTCTTGCAGAATTTCTCATCATTCATGAGACCTAAGGTAAGGCCGGGAAGTGACACCAGGGTGTCGCGGCTCTTCATGCCGTAGAACGGAAAGCCGGCCATCAGTTCGGAAACCCGGCCGCGGCGGGAAATAAATTGCGACGCCGCATTTTTCAGGCACTGAACATAACTATTGCGCGGCGGACGGACGGACAATGCTTTATTGAACAGCGTTTTCAAAGACGCCGGTTTATTTTCCTTCACCGAAGCGGAAAAGATGATGCTTTCGCCGGTTTTAATCGTACATTCGAAATAGCCCGGAACAAAAAGGTCTTCATGCCCGTCGTAACCGCGGCGTACCTCATCCATATATTCCACATTGTAATACCAATCGGGATTGGCTACAAATTCAGCTGCTTTGCTCACTTGCATGTGCAAGGAAGGAAAACCGTTATACAATTTTGACTTGATCCCGCCCGGTATTTTTTCGGAACGGGTATTCGCCGCCATATTGGCTTTGGTCAAGGTATGCACATTGCGGTAGGCCAGATAAGGTTTCAACCGGAGTGTAGTGGGCGAATGAGCTTCCATTAGCGTATAACGGATCAGCAATTGGTCTTCATTGTGCACCAGCATCAATTCTTTCTTCAACACCACGCCGCCTACACGATAAGTGATGACGGCAATAGGCTCATAAGCGAAGTCGATGATATATTTATGCCCCTTGGGTTCGTAAACACCGGTGTAACGGTGAATACCGAGGTTGAACGATTGTCCGTGCTGGATCACCGTTTCGTCAAGGGCGGAAAGCAATACATGCCGGTCGCCGCCAAATTCGTCAATAGGCACTACGAGTAAACCGTGATACTTGCGCGTATTACAACATACGATGGTTGTATTGATGTAACCGCCAGCATGATCAGTAGCAAGGATTTCGCGACGTAATGAATATTCCAAATTCACCAATTCCGCCTTATTGAATTTCAAGTAAGCCATAACTTAAAATCTTAAAGGCGCAAGTTACTAATTTATTTTTTATTAATCAAAATTTATCAACAAAAAAATAAATTAAAAATATAACTTTAAGACCAAAGCGGAACGATTAGGCAGATATAATTGCAAGTAATGTTTCCCGTTTTCATGCAAAGTGTNNCGGTTAGGCAGGTATAATTGCAGGTAATCTTTCCCTTTTTCATGCAAGGTGAAATGCGCTACATCATCGTCTACACGCGCGAATCCGGCGAATGAAGCGGCATCACTGTCGAGCTGGGAAACATATTTTCCGGCCGGCGCTTCGAAGCGATAATCGGTATATGATGTCGACGGATGAAAATTAAAAATGAACAACAAATCGCCCCGCTTAAATACCAGCACCTGGTCGGACGTGTGTTGCCATAACAATTGCGGGCGACCGGCAAACAAATTTTCCCGGCGCGCCATGGTGATCATAGCTTTATCGAAAGCATTGAGATAGCTGTAACGTAACGTAGCATCATCTACCAAATGCCACTGGCGACGGGCGTATTTGTAGCTCCAGTCGTTCCCTTCACGCGGAAAATCGATCCANNGGATGGCCGAACTCATTGCCCATAAAATTGAGGTAACCGTCACCGGCCGTTCCCAACGTTATCAGACGGATCATTTTGTGCAGGGCCATTCCGCGTTCCACGATCAGGTTTTGCTGAAAAACGCTCATGGCAGTGTACATTTCCTTGTCCATCAAACGAAAGATGATGGTCTTATCGCCCACCATCGCCTGATCATGGCTTTCGGCATAGCTGATGGTATGTTCATCCGCTCGCTTGTTGGTCAATTCATAAAATATATTCCCTACATCCCATTCTTCGTCTTTTTTCTCTTTGATAATTTTTATCCAGTAGTCGGGCACGCCCATGCTCAGGCGAAAATCGAAGCCCACACCACCGTCGGCTACCGGAGCTGCCAGTCCGGGCATGCCGCTCACTTCTTCGGCAATAGTCACTGCCGCAGGATTAATTTCATGAACCAGCATATTGGCCAATGTGAGGTACGTCAATGCTTCTTCATCCTCTCCCCCGTCGAAATATTGCTGATAATCGGTAAAAGCCTTACCCATGCCATGGTCGAGGTAGATCATGCTGGTCACTCCATCAAAGCGAAATCCGTCGAAACGATATTCTTCCATCCAGAACTTCACGTTCGACAGCAGGAAATGAATAACTTCGGTGCGACCGTAGTTGAAGCAGCGCGAATTCCACAGCGGGTGCATACCACGGTCGCCGGAATGGAAATATTGGTCGTAGGTGCCGTCGAAGCGGCTCAGTCCTTCCTCTTCATTACGCACCGCATGGGAATGTACGATGTCGAGCACCACGGCAATGCCTAATTTATGGGCTTCGTCTATCAGTTGTTTCAATTCGTCGGGCGTACCGAAACGGGAAGCGGCGGCAAAAAAACTTGATACCTGATAGCCGAAGGAGCCGTAATAAGGATGTTCCTGTACGGCCATCAATTGTACCATATTATAGCCGAGTGCGGCAATGCGCGGCAGCACGCCGGTGCGAAATTCCGAATAGGTGGCCACCCGTTCCTCCTCTCCGCTCATCCCGATGTGCGCTTCATAAATTAAAGGATGATCGACACGTGCAGGCCGGGGGTGTTTCCACTCGTAGGGACGGGCGGGCGCCCATACTTGCGCCGAGAACAGTTTGGTATTTTCATCCTGCACCACGNNCCCCCGGGATCCGGAGGCCGCTGCCGCCCTCCCACTCCACCAACAGCTTATAGAGCGATTGATGAAAAAAGGTAACGGCCGGAAGATGTATCTCCCAATTGCCGTTACCTATAGGTTGCAGTGCATAGGCCGGATCTTTTGTCCAGCTATTGCCGTCGAACAAGATATAGATGGCCGTTGCGGCAGGCGCCCACTCGCGGAACACCCAGCCGGAAGCCGTACGGTGCAAACCGTAATATAAATGTCCGTTGGCTACATCCGGTAAGTTAGCATGGCCATAGCTCAACTCCGCTTTTTTGATCATCGCCTGTTCGTGACGGCGAAAAATCACCTGCCTGAACGGTTCAAGCCAGGGGTCGTTTTGCCAAAGTCGGAGGGTATTGGTCATGCGTCGGCCGGTTTTATTTAGCCACCCGCTCGAGCCATTTCAGCATGAATATCATCGTAAACATAGACACTAAACAGGCTACAACAAATACGCTCCATGTTGCCCAAATAGGAATCTGTTGGTACAGTATTACACCGATGAAGAGCAATTGGTTACCCAATGCCGTTGCACTCAGCCAGCAGCCCTGCATGATCCCCTGATATTGGGGAGGAGCTACTTTCGACACGAAAGCAATACCCAGCGGGCTAATGAAGAGCTCGGCAATAGTTAATATAAGGTATGTTCCGATCAGCAACCAGGGAGTTACACGCATCGCATCGCTTAAACCGCCCATAGCTTCACGTTCCGCATTGGTAGGAATACCAACCGAACCGAGTGCCATTACCACAAATCCCAAGGCGGCAATACCCATACCAAAAGCAATTTTCTTCGGCGTGGACATATTGATACCTCTTGCCTTCAACCAGCCGAAAAAGGCCATAACCACCGGCGTAAGGAATACTACGAACAAAGGATTGAATGTTTGGAATACTTCGGCGCCTTCCAAAGTAGTAAAGCCGAGGTTGAATTTCAGCAATCTCGTATAGTTATCTGCAAACAATGTTAAGGTCTGGCCATTTTGATGGAAAGAGAACCAAAAGAAGATCACTACGGCAAACACTGCCAACAAAGCATAAATACGTTGTTTGATTTCTTTGGCATCCATTTTCAGGGCTTCTGCAGCATGTTCGGCTTTAGTTTTAGCACCGGGATCAGGAAGGCGTTGTTTGTTAACAACGAAAACAACCAGCGATATCAACATGGCAAAAATAGCAATACCAAACGAATAGTGGTAGCCGGTCATGAACACGTTCAGGTAATCATGGGCAAAAGCGGTCAGGTCGCTGATGTTTCCTCCCACCTGGGCCGCCAATTCGGTAAAACGGGTAGAAGCTTCGGGAGTAATAGTGCCGCCGATCCATTGGTTACAAAGCGCCGGAAGGTCGGCATTAAACTGGAAACCATTACTTTGCACCCACCAATTGCGTAAACCTACAGCCATCAACGGAGCAAACATGGCGCCGATATTAATAAACATATAAAAAATCTGGAATCCCGACTCACGTTTTTCCGAATACTGCGGATTGTCATACAATTGACCTACCACAGCTTGCAGGTTTCCTTTGAACAAACCATTACCAAAGGCAATGGAAAACAAGCCCAGACAAGTAAGGATAAGAATAAGTATCGGATTTTGTACCGGAGTCGGTGTCGGAATAGCCAGAAGCAAATAACCGACCGACATCAGGATCAAGCCGATAAGAATAGTGGATTTATACTTCTTCGTTTTATCGGCAATGATACCGCCGACAAGCGCCAAGAGATAAATCGAAGCATAAAATATCGAATAAATAATCGCCCCCTGCGAACCGGTAAATCCGAATTTGTTATTCAGAAATAACAACAGGATAGCCATCATAATGTAAAATCCAAAACGCTCGCCCATATTGGACAACGCCGCTCCTATTAGACCTTTTGGTTGATTTTTAAACATAGTTTTTCAAGGTTAAAGTTATTAGAATAAAAACAAAGATAGTTAAAAAAATCGAATTATTACTATATTTGCAATAATTTTCATCGTTTCCGATGCTTAATAAACTATATTACCGGTTGCTGCTGTGCTTTATTTATCCGCTGGCATGGTTGCCCAAGCAAGTCTTGTTTGGGCTTGCCTGGGTTTTCTATGTATTTGTTTATTATCTCTTTCCATATCGAAAATCCGTTGTATATACCAATTTAGCCCGTTCGTTTCCGGAAAAGAATTATCGTGAAATTAAAAAATTAACCCGCCAATATTATCGTTTCTTCGCCGATATTTTCTTTGAAAATCTTTACTTGCTGGGGTCACCGGTAAAAAAAATGAAGAAAAACATCACTTTTGAAAATTCAGACCTGCTCCAACGATATGTCGATGAAGGAAAAAGCGTGGTGCTGATGGCCGGTCACTACGGCAATTGGGAATATTTAGCCACCTTATTTATTTTCTTCCATACGGATTTCAAAATAGCCTACAAGGAGCAGCACGGCGTATCCGATCTGCTGATGAAAAGAATACGCCAGCATCTCCGCGCCGGACAGATCATTCCCATGCAGCACCTGCTGAAGTATATGCTGACCCATAAGCATGACCCGCATTTTTACGTGTTTATTGCCGATCAGGCGCCTATGCATTCCCCTGCCGGATGGACGACTTTCCTGAATCAGGAAACTTTATTTTTTAACGGGGCCGAAAAAGCCGCCGCCCATCTCGATCTGCCTGTGGTATATGTGGAACTCATGCGTAAAGGGCGCTGCCGTTATCACTATACGTTCACGACGGTCTGCGAACGTGCCAAGGACTTGCCTGAACATGACGTCACGCACCGTTTCGCCGCGCTGCTCGAAGAAAGTATCCGTAAACATCCGCCATACTGGCTATGGTCGCATAAACGATGGAAGCGCCGCAAGGATCATCGTCTTAGTGAATAAAAATATGAAAATTAAAAACCAAAAAATATGAAAAAATCTTTTATTATTGTAAACGCAGTGTTGGCTGTTGCCGTTATTGCCCTTTATGTACTTTATTTCTGCGGTATCGGCGGACAGCAAATAGCTTCAGCCATGAAATCCGACGAAACGGTGGCCGGCGACGGTAGCGTGGTGTACATTCAAATTGATTCGCTGGTGAACGGTTATGACATGTTCCACGACCTGCGCACCGAGTTTGAAAAGAAAGCCAAAACAGCCGAAGAAGACCTGACGAAAAGAAGCAAAGCCTTTGAACGTGAAGCTGTTGACTTTCAGGAAAAAGTGCAAAAAGGACTGATTACCCGCTCACAGGCCGAACAATTGCAAACCCAGTTGCAGCAAAAACAACAAAACCTGCAACAATATGCCGAAAAATTGCGTGTTGACATGGCCGAAGAAGAGGCTGTAATGTTGCGCCGCATCTATGATGCAGTACTTACCTACCTCAAGGAATACAACAAAGAGCACAATTACTCGCTTATCTTGAGCACCAGTGGCACCACTAATGTGGTGATGCAAGCCAGTTCGAACCTCAACATCACCAATGATGTGATGAGCGGATTGAATGCGGGCTATAAGAAGTAAGACCGTGAGATGTTGAGATCTTGAGACCGGGAGAGTTAATACTCTCCCCAACGCTCCAGGATGTAATCAAGAATAGAAACGACCTTTTCCGGGTCGTTTTCTGTTACTAAGCGGGCGCGGGTTTCCCGAAAGTCGGGCAGTGATTTGAAGTAGTTGCTCAGGTGGCGGCGCATCTCCAGGACACCCGTACGCAGCCCCTTTTCCTGCAATGATTTTTCGAGGTGCAGTTTAGCCAACGCCACCCTTTCCGCCACCGGCATGTCGGGCAGTAACGTTCCTGTTTGCAGGTAATGTTTAATTTCCCGGAATATCCACGGATGACCGTAGGTGGCACGGCCGATCATGATGGCATCTACACCATAGCGGTCAAATAGCTCTTTCGCCTTCTGCGGACTATCAACGTCGCCGTTGCCGATGATAGGAATTTTCATGCGCGGGTTGCGTTTCACCTCGCCTATCAGCGTCCAGTCGGCCACGCCCTTGTACACCTGCGCGCGGGTGCGGCCGTGAATGGTGAGGGCAACGATGCCCGCATCCTGCAAACGCTCGGCCAGCTCTACAATGATTTTGCTGTCTTCGTCCCAGCCCAGGCGGGTTTTCACGGTCACCGGCACTTTCACGGCGTCCACAATGCGGCGGGTCATCTCCACCATCTTGTCGGGTTCGCGCATCATGCCGGAACCGGCGCCACGGGCAGCTATCTTCTTCATCGGACAGCCGAAATTAATATCAATTACATCGGGCTTGGCCTGTTCCACAATGCGCGCCGCTTCAATCATCGGTTCCATCAGGTGCCCGTAAATTTGTATGCCGATAGGATGTTCGTAGTCGTAAATATTCATTTTCGCCACAGTCGACGTAGCATCGCGAATTAATCCGTCGGCCGCCACAAATTCAGTGTACATCATATCGGCGCCGAAATGTTTGCACACAAAACGGAACGAAGCATCCGTCACCTCGTCCATCGGGGCGAGGAACAGGGGATACTTGTCGAATGTAATAGGGCCTATATTCATGCTAGTATTCAAACACGCCTTTCTCGCTCCGAATGGTCAATCGCTTTTCAGTAGCGGCTTCCACCCTGCCCACTACACGGGCGTCAATGTTGTATTTTTTGGAGATGGCGATGATATCATCAGCAGCTTCGGGCGCCACATAGAACTCCATGCGGTGCCCCATGTTGTATACTTTGTACATCTCTTTCCAGTCGGTGCCCGACTCCTGTTGAATAACATCAAACAAAGGCGGAATGGGGAAAAGATTGTCTTTGATGATATGCAAATTATCTATGAAATGCAAGACTTTGGTCTGCGCCCCGCCTGAACAGTGTACCATACCGTGCACCTGTGCCCGCCGCGAACTGCCAAGCACTTCGCGCACCACCGGCGCATACGTGCGTGTAGGCGACAACACCAGTTTACCGTAAGTCATGCCTGTGCGCGGCTCTATGTCGGTCAACAGTTTCGTGCCGGAATAGACCAGCTCTTCGGGCACCGCATTATCGTAAGTTTCCGGAAAAGCAGCAGCCAGCGCGTGCGCAAACACATCATGACGGGCAGAGGTCAGTCCGTTACTGCCCATGCCGCCGTTATATTCCCGCTCATACGTCGCCTGTCCGTAAGAGGCCAGTCCCACGATCACATCTCCGGCTTGAATATGGGCATTATCAATAATCTCGCTACGGCGGGCGCGGGCAGTTACCGTGCTGTCTACAATCACCGTGCGCACGAGGTCGCCCACATCGGCCGTTTCGCCGCCGGTGAGTTCTATATGCACGCCCAAGCGGCGCATCTCTTCAATAAAATCCTGCGTTCCCTGAATAANNCCGGGTATCAGGTGCTTATTCCGTCCTATGGTGGAAGAAAGCAAAATGCCGTCGGTAATCCCTACGCAGAGCAGGTCGTCGGTATTCATCACAATAGCATCCTGTGCAATGCCGCGCCACACCGACAAGTCGCCTGTAGCTTTCCAGTAAGCATAAGCCAAGGAGGACTTGGTGCCGGCACCGTCAGCGTGCATCACCAAACAGTAGTCCGGGTCGCCCGTGAGCGTGTCGGGAATCACCTTACAAAAAGCTTTCGGAAAAAGTCCCTTATCTATATTTTTAATCGCGTTGTGCACATCTTCCTTGGAAGCCGACACCCCGCGCCGGTCGTAGCGAGAGTCCATTTAATTGAG